>JABIIH010000133.1 GCA_018649245.1 Rhodospirillaceae bacterium
CGGTCCCTTCGTCAGCGACGGCGAAGTTGAGCAGATTGTAAATTTCCTCAAAGCGCAAGGTGAGCCTGCCTATATCGATGCGGTGACCGAAGATGTCGATGGCGGCTTTGATATTCCAGGTGCCGGCGGCGGCAAAGATGGCGGTGACGAGCTTTATGACGAAGCAGTTGCGATCATTGCCCGCGAAGGCAAGGCTTCGACCAGTTTCATTCAGCGCCATCTGCAAATCGGCTATAACCGGGCGGCCCGCATCATTGAGCGTATGGAGGCCGAAGGAGTCGTCAGCAAAGCCGATCGGGTCGGCCGTCGTGAAGTGCTTGTCGGCGCTCATTAATTAAAAAAATTGTAGCTTCGCCCAAAACTCTCCTCTGGTCCTGCCATAGATTACTTGTTACATCACTGGAGTGATGCGGCTCTCAAATCGGACTTATGGTTAAAATCATAATGAACTTCACGGGAAAACTATTTTTAGCTGGCCTTATTGCGCTTTTAGCCGTGGCGGCAACGGCGTCTGTTTCGGCAGCCAGCGAAGCAATTGCGGCCAAACTCAGCGCTGAAAGTCAGCAGGATTTAAAGCGTATTGAGACTTTTCTCAACGGCATGAAAACCCTGCGAGCTGGATTTCTCCAGGTATCATCGAACGGCGCCGTGGCAACCGGCAAACTAATAATGTCCCGGCCTGGTAAAATGCGTTTTGAGTATGATCCGCCGGCTCCGATCATGATGATCGCCGATGGGGTCTTCCTGATCTATATCGACAAAGAGCTCGAGCAAGTCACCCATTTATGGCTTAGCAATACGCCAATTGGCTTTCTGGTCGAAGAAGACATTAAATTAACAGGTGACGTTACCGTAACGAAGTTTGAAAAGGGCCCAAATATCCTGCGGGCGACGCTGGCGCGGACCAAAGAGCCCGAGCAGGGCACCATCACCATGATTTTCTCAGACCAGCCACTGGCTTTAAGAAAATGGGTCATTACAGATCCGCAAGGAATTAGAACAACCGTAACTCTCAGTAATTTGGAAGACGGTATAAAAATTGATCCAAAATTATTCGTTTTTAATGGTCTGCCCGAGAATAAATAGCGCTAATAATCCTCAATCACTGCCGAGGTATGCAAAATCCGCGTATCACCTATGCGTGATACGCGTTGAATATAATATTAAATATGATTAGGTATTAAATATGGATGGATCGATTCTGCAACAGGGTCGATAGGCGGGATTGACTCCCCCGGTTGTCCCGCCCTCCAAATAGTTAAGCGCCCGACCCACCCCCCTGTGTCGGGCGCTTTTTTATTCCAGTCTTGCGGTAACCAATTTTATGCCGCATTTACTTAGTTCAAAATTCAAAAATTAAAGTCGGGGACTGCATGAAAATCACCACTTGGAATATTAATAGCGTTCGCCTGCGCCTGCCACATATTGAACACCTTACTAAGGAAATAGCGCCGGATATCATCTGCCTCCAAGAAATTAAGGTCATTACGGATTTGTTCCCGGGTGAAGACCTTGCTGCGCTTGGTTACCCACATCAGGCGGTCGCCGGTATGAAAGGCTACAATGGCGTGGCTATTCTCTCGCGCCTGCCACTGACAAAATCCGGCACCAAAGATTGGTGTGGCAAGCAGGACTGCCGTCACATATTTGCGACCATTGACGGCGGCAAAGCCGGGCCGATTGAAATTCATAATTTTTATATTCCCGCCGGTGGCGATGAGCCCGACCCGGAGAAAAATGAAAAATTTGCCCATAAACTTCAATTTCTCAAAGAGATTACCAAATGGACTAAGGACCGGCGGAAAAAGACTGCCAATCGAGTTTTAGTGGGCGATCTCAACATCGCGCCCTTGGAAACCGATGTCTGGTCCCATAAACAATTGCTGAAGGTCGTTTCGCATACACCGGTTGAAGTTGCTGGCTTAAATAAACTGCAAGCAGCGGGTCCCTGGATTGATGCGGTGAGGGAAATAATTCCGCCGGAGGAACAGGTTTTTAGCTGGTGGAGCTATCGCTCAAAAGACTGGACGATTAATGACCGCGGCCGCCGGCTCGACCATGTTTGGGTCAGCGAGCCCTTGCAGGATAAAATTAGCGAAGTACAAATCTTACGGGACGCGCGGAGCTGGGAAAAACCATCCGACCATGTTCCGGTAACCGTAACGTTAAATTTATAGCCTTAGGTTTTGACTTGTTCGGCAAGCACGACTAAATCCATGGTGTGATCGACACCCTCAACGGCTCGACCCGGTAGGGCACGGAAATTATCCGTGCTGGATTCGTAGCCCTGTTCCTTCGCCCGCGCAATGACCTCAGCCGATGCCAGTGCTCGAACGTTTTCCGCCTTGGTGTGCTTTTCAAGTTTAGCCGACAGGTTCACGCAATCGCCGAGAATGGTGTATTCCAGTCGTTGCTCATCACCAATAATACCAAAAATAATAGTCCCTGCTGTCACGGCTATGCCGACATTGATCGGTATTTCGCCATTTGCCTGGCGCTCCACGGTCCACGCATCCGCCGCTTCAATAAGTTCCAGCGTGGCCTTTACCACATCGGCGGCGTAAGTTTTGCTTTCACGCACCGAGCCAAAGGAGGCAATAATGCCATCACCTTCGAAACGATCAACGACGCCATTGTATTTCCGGATAATTGGCACCATCCGGGATTGATAATCAACAATTAGACAGATCAAATCATTCGGCGAAAGATTTTGTGAAAACGGGGTAAAGCCGCGTAAATCCATCATTAATATTGCTGCCTCACGTTCGGTGCCCTGACCGAGCGATACTTCTTTTTCTGCTGCCGCCATTTGCTCGATCACGGCCGGCGCAAAAAAGCGCGATAGCGATCTAGCTTTATCGCCTTCAGCCACAGACCGCTCAAGCAAGCCGCGCGCGCGGGATATGGCCAGCGCCAATATGCCGGTTACCATGACGATTGAAATAATTTTATCGAGCTCACCGCCGATTAAGACGCTGTTGGTGGTCAGATACTGCACGTAATCACGGGTAATCATCGGATTGCCGGGCTCGACAAGTATGACATAGAGGAACATAAGCACCCAGCCCAGGGCCGAAACACCGCCCGCCAGCACGACATAGCGCGCTTCAAATCTCAGTGCCCGCAAGGCAATAAAAATAAAGATGTAAAGCAGTGTTGGTGCTTTCAGATAGAACGAGGGCGGCTGGTCATATTGCAGATGAAAGCTCCAAATCGTTATCATCAATAAAGCAATATCGGCAATGACCGATAAACTAATGAACCAGCCCGGCAAGGTGTGCCGATAGACCAAGTATAGTCGCAGAATGGTAAATACGAAGTAGGTTATGAGAATATACGGCACCAGGCGAATATTATTGCTGATCGTAAAGGCGCCAGGAGAGACGGCATAAAGAGTTGAAAAAATCGATACGATGCCGAGTTGAATCCAGCCAATCAGCTTTTCGCTATCCTGCTGTTGCCGTTTGATGTTTGCGCGAATGCGATCCGGTAAAACAAGCGCATCTGAACGTTCCCCATCGCCCCATAAAATCCGCCCAAGTACTGGCAGCATTTATTACCTCGTGTTCAGACCGCTTTTTAAAAAATATTCAAGGAACGAGTCGATACCCATTTGGTTCGGTGACGAGCAGTACCGCATTAGAAGGATCACGTTCAATCTTTTGGCGTAGACGGTAAACATGGGTTTCCAATGTATGAGTGGTCACCCCGGCATTATAGCCCCACACCTCGCCAAGCAAGACGTCACGGCCAACCACGCGCTCACCGGCCAGATAGAGGAACTTAACAATTGCAGTTTCCTTATCGGTCAGCCGCACCTTTTTCTCGGTTTCGTTGTCGAGCATCAGCTTGGCGGCGGGGCGAAAACTATAGGGCCCTATTTGAAAGACCGCATATTCTGATTGTTCATGTTCTCTAACATGAGCCCTCAAACGCGCCATTAAAACACCAATCCGGAACGGTTTAGTCACGTAATCATTGGCGCCAGCATCGAGCCCCAAAATCGTATCGGCATCGGTATCTGCACCAGTAAGCATAATGATCGGTGATTTAACGCCATTGCGCCGCATGACCCGACATACTTCGCGGCCATCCATATCCGGCAGACCAACATCCAGCAAAATCATATCGTAGTATTGGGTTTTAGTTGTTTCGATGGCCTCAGCGCCGCTTTCAACGCCGTCGGTGATAAATTCTTCATGAATTTCCAATTGCTCCGCCAGCATCTGGCGAAGATCTTCATCATCATCTACGACGAGAACTTTTCTTCCTGCAGTCATGTTATGCATCCTATTTCGCGAGTTAAACGATCAATTTTCGGCCATAATCTAGGATATAGTTAATCAACTCGGCCTATATTTAACTCATCTAAAGACCATCTTAGTAGGATGAGTGGCTAAGTATCAAGAATTCACTACTTTTGCTGGGTAAAAATTACCGGTAGGAAGAAGCAAATTTAGAGTCACCTAAAAAAGACATTGAAAACATTACATATTATCTATGTATTCTTTGGCATCCATTTTGCAAATCCCTAATCAATAAAAATCGATCAAATAAAATTGAACGGGATAAAAAAATGATAGCGCAAGCTGGCAGCGCAACGGTGGAAATGGCGTTATTGGCGCCGGAAAAGGCCCAATCAGGCAATTCTGTTGCTTTAAATAAAGACTCCACATCCGATAAAAGTGAAGAATTTCAAGTGTTTGGCAATGATGGTCTGACATTTTTCGATTTTCTCGACATTATAAATCCCTTGCAACACATACCCATCATTTCGACTCTGTATCGATCCATTACTGGCGATGAAATTGATCCGGCCGCTAAAATCGCCGGAGGTACGCTATATGGTGGGCCAATCGGCGCGGTAGCATCGCTGGTTGATGTCGCGATTGAGTACGGTACTGGCAAAGATATTGGTGAGCATGCTCTGGCAATGGTTCAAGAACAGCCGACAAACGCCGAGGTCGCCGCAAACCCACAGGCCCAACTTTCCGCTGACGCGGCTCATAATCCTTATTTGGCTAATTCCTTGCTGGCAAAGGCCGGGGCACCTCAATTGCCGAATAGTGCGTCATCCTATGTTGCCTCCAATTTTGTCTTGGCCCAAGAATCAGTTAGCCAAATCACCAACAAATCCAGCGGCAATGCTGCCGGCATGTCGGCCATTCCGGTTGCCCGACAGTCCTATGCAGACCAAATTGCAGCTTATATGCCTGATAAACCCGCAAAAGCCGCAGCGCCCGACCTTGGCATGTTGTCGGATATCAAACATCTCGAAAAAGCTGGAATTGTTTCTGAACAACCTAAATCAGAAAAACCCCTTGATTTAAAACCCCGCTACAGCACCCAAGCGACAAAGGAACAGATTAAGCAAGCCGAGGCTGCTTATCAGAAAATGGCAGTAGCTAATAATAACTGGCTGATCAATTCGATGATGGATGGTATGAACCGAATGGAAAAACCTGATCCCGGGCGCAGTTTGGACGACTTAGCCCCTGATACCCAAAAAACGGCTGCTGCTGTTCATTAATAAAAAACGCGATATACTTTCGCAATGGCCGAAAACAATATCATTCGCGTAACACCTGCTGGAATTTTGTGGTGGCAAGGCCATCGTTATCAATGTGCGCTCGGTAAATCGGGTATAACCACTGATAAACAAGAAGGCGATGGCGCCACGCCGGTGGGAGTTTTTCCACTGCGCGAGGTGTTTTACCGGCCCGATCGGCTGACAGCGCCCAAAACCAATCTCCCGATTTCAGAATTAGGACGAGAAGATGGCTGGTGTGATGATGCCGGTCATTCGGATTATAACAAAAAAATTACACTTCCCCATGCCGGCCGGTGTGAAGAGATGTGGCGGGATGAGGCGATTTATGACGTCATTGTGGTCATTGGCTATAATGATGATCCGCCCAGACCAAATGAGGGAAGTGCAATTTTTTTACATGTTGCCCGTGAAGCCTACCAGCCGACTGAAGGCTGCGTGGCATTGAAACGCGAGGACCTTCTGGAAATTCTTAAAGACTTAACGACTGACAGCCAAATCGACATTTCAGCAAACTAAATGCCGGCATTTAAGCCGATTGAGTCTGCCAATAGTCTGACCTTGGGCCAAAAATTGCGGTGCCAACACGAACGTAGGTGGCACCAAATTGAATGGCGGTTTCAAAATCTGCGCTCATGCCCATGCTTAGGTCCGCGAGTCCATTCCGTTCGGCAACTTCACGCAACAGCGCGAAGTGAAGGGCGGGCTCTTCATCGACCGGGGGAATGCACATCAGACCGACAACCGGCAGGTTTAATTCTACCCGGCAGCGGTTAATAAAATCATCCGCATCTCTGGGTGCTACGCCGGCTTTTTGTTCTTCTTCGCCCGTGTTTATCTGAATAAAGCAATTCGGTCGGCGACCAATTTCATCCATATGGCGGGCCAGGGCAGTGGCTAATTTTGCCCGGTCAAGTGTCTCAATAACATCAAATAAGCGCACGGCCAACGCCGCTTTGTTGCGTTGCAACGGGCCAATTAAATGAAGCTGAGCGCTGGGATTGGCTGCCTTTAATTCGGGCCATTTTGCTTCCGCTTCCTGAACCCGGTTTTCACCAAACACTTTTTGGCCGGCAGCTATAGCAGTGTTAATGGTTTCCGGTCCGTGGGTTTTGGAAACTGCAACCAGGTTAACCGCTGCCGCCTGGCGTCCGGATTCTGCCGCTGCCGCATCAATTGAAGCTTTGACGGAAGACAGATTATTTGCGATGTCCTCTGATGAAATCATTTAAAACATTAATCCCGGTTTATTTAATTCGCTGTAGAGTTCCATTATGAGCAATAATTTTAAAAAGCAAACCCTATCAAATATTGCACGGAGGCTCAATTTAAGCGCTCAGATAAATGGGCTGCAAATTCTATTGCCCTCCCTAATATATGTCACTGACGATCAGCGGGTTCCCGATCCAATTCCTGACATTGTCACTTTACTGCCGGGCAGCGGAGTACTTTTTCGCCACTATAACGTCAAATACAGAAAGTTTCTGGCCCAAACCGTGAAAGATCTGTGTGACCGTAAAGATTTGATATTTATCCTGGCCCGTGACTATCGCCTGGCCTGCGACCTTGATGCCGACGGACTACACCTGCCAGAATATATGGCCCTTAATCCGCCAATCGGTGTCCGGCTATGGCTGCAACGTCCAGACAAGTTTCTAACCGCGGCGGCTCATTCTCTCAAAGTATTGCACGCCTGTAAAAAGATTGGCGTTGATGCCGCCCTCGTCTCACCAGTCTTTCCAACCGCCAGTCATGTGGAGCAAACTGCCTTAGGCAACCTCCGTTTCACCAGAATGTGCCAACAATCGACGCTGCCGATATACGCTTTAGGGGGTATCAATTCATCGAACGCTGCAAGATTAATAAAAAGCAACGCCATTGGGATTGCAGCAATCAGCGGTATTTCCGATAATGGCAAAACATAAATCATACTAATAGGACCGCTATGAACCGCAAAGAAAGACGGCGCCAGGAAAAGGCCGCTCAAAAACAAGCCAAAACAGCTAAGCTTGCTCACGGTGCGCCAACTCAATCGGCTCAGACACCAGGCGCAGCTGCCGGCGGTGGCGGCGTTAGCAATTTGCTGTTCAACCATGCGATGAATAAGGCAGCAGCACAGCAAGAAAGCGAACTTGATCGGGAACTCCGGCAAATCTCCGATAAATTAAACGCTGGATTCACCGGCGAAGCCCTGCAGGCCTGCCAAAATTTAAATCTAAAGCATCCCAATCACCCGGAAATTCATCAATTATCCGGGATCGCCCATTTTATGAACCAAGCGTGGGATCAGGCCACTGAATGTTTTGAGGCCGTTCTCACCCATGATGCCAAAAATGTGGCAGCCCTAAATTATCTTGGTGATTTGGCGATCGAGAAAAACGATTTGGAGAGTGCCCAAAGTTATTTCCAAGGCGCGGTTAAAAATGGCCCTGATGATCTCGCCAGCCTACAGCGCCTGGCTTACATTTACCACCGCCTGGAAAACGCTACCGAAGCGGCTGAAATCTATCCTAAAATTATTTCAATTGATCCAAACTCGGCTGAAAATTATCTAAATTATGGCTATGCTTTGTTTAAACTTGGCCAACTGGAAGAGGCCGTTAAGGAATATCGCCGGGCTATTAAGTTAAATTCTGAGCTGGGCTTAGCTTATATCAATCTGGGAACTGCCCTATCTGGTTTGGATAATGATGCGGAGGCGATCAGCTCGTTTCGCCGGGGTCTAAAAATTCTCCCTGATCATGCCGAGGGTACAATAGGACTGGCGCGTTGCCTGCGTGCTCAGGATAACTATGGGGAGGCTGCAAAGTGTTTTAAACAAGGTCTAAAACTGGCGCCCGATCGAACAGCGATTTTTTGGGAGTTGGGCTATAGCCTTGAGCTTTCTGGTGATAAAGCTGGTGGGCAAAAGGCTTACGAAACATGCCTGGAGCATAATCCTGATCATAGTGTCGCCCGTCATTTATTGGATTCTCTGTTGGGCAATACCACCGAGGCAGCACCGCAAGGATATATTGAAGAACTCTTTGATGATTATGCCAGCAGTTTTGATGACAGTTTGGTCAATGAATTAAATTATGTGGTGCCAAAACTCATTAGAGCTCAACTCGACAAAATAGAAGGCGACCAGCTGATACAATCTGTGCTGGATCTTGGTGGCGGCACCGGGCTCGTCGCCGCCGAAATCAAAGATCTTGTTGAACCGAATTCCGGCATTATTCACGGCGTTGATCTTTCTTCCGGCATGCTCGAAATTGCTGATCAAAATCAACGCTATGATCAATCCTTCGTCGCCGATATTTTAGCTTTTCTCGATGATAAAAAAATTGGTTTGCCGCGCTATGAACTTATCATCGCTGGCGATGTTTTTGTCTATCTTGGCAATCTTGAACAGGTTTTCTCCGGTGCCTATGCTCGGCTGGAGAAGGGTGGCCGGTTTATTTTTACTGTTGAGCGGTTGTCCGATGGTGACTTCGCTCTAGAGCCAACGGGTCGTTACGCCCATGGCAAAAACTATATCCGAGGTTTGGCCGGTAAATACGATTTCGATATTAAGGAAATTGAGAAAATTATCCCGCGCCAGGATGGTGACCAGGCGATAAATGGCTTTCTCGCCTCTCTGCAAAAGAATTAGATAGAGTTAGTCTGGGTGCCTGCCCGCAAATAAAAAGGCCACGAAAAAGGGGAGCGGTAAACCGCTCCCCTAAATTCTTAGTAAAATATCTTTCTAGATTAGAAGGATACTTTGATACCACCAATAACGGCCCAGCCATCATTGTTGTTACCTTTAGTGGTTGCTTCATCGTCCCAATCAACGTGGACAAGCGTACCAACAAAATCAACACCAGTTCCGAGTTGGAAGCTGCCGCCGAGAGCGAATTTGGTACCTTCGTCATCACCAGCAATTGCTGCAGTCATTGGTTTCACTTCGTTAACCCAGCCGAGACCAACTTTCATGCCGCCAGCAGCATATTGAACGCCAGCAGTATAAACTTTGGATTCGTTGGTTGGATCACCAGAAAGTGAGGTTGTGGTGTCAAGATCTTCAACAACTTTGTAACCACCGCCGAGGGTGATGGCACCAAAGCCTAAGTTTGCGCCGAGACGCCAGGCTTTAAGTGAAGAAGCTGCAGCACCATGAGTTTCCCAGTAACCAAGGTCAACACCAAGCTTGGTGCTGCCCATATTGGTTTTGTACTGCACCATAGCATCATAGGTTTGAGTTTCCGTACCGGCAGTACCACCAACAGCTGGCTGTGCATCAGTAGCGGTGTTAGATGGTGTATAAGAACCACCAACGCGGAAGCCACTGAAAATTGGCGAAATATAAACGATTTTCATCGAATCGCCGCCGCCGATGTGAGATGCCGTACCGACAGAACTAGTAGCTGCAGGACGGATAACAAACAAATTGGAATCCGGCGTTTCAAGGTTAATTGCGCCCGGCATTGGTGAAGAATGTTTCAACACAAAACTACCGGCTTTAGTGGTACCAATACGGATATCACCAAATCCACCAGTTAATTTAACATAAGATTCATCAATCGTTGCGCCGCCTTTAACAGCGTCAGTTTCGAACTGAACGATAACATCAACGCGAACGCCACTATCAAGCTTGGTGTTGCCTTTGAAATAAATTTCAGAATCGTTGACAATGTTAAAAGCATCATAATGGGTACGGCTGGTGCCGCTGGTGGTTGATTCAAAAGAACCATCGTTCTGAGCAAAAGCGATCATAGATTTGAAAAAGCCGCCATTAGCGATCGACATTTTCTTAGCTTTTTCAGCGGCAACAGCGTCGGTGGCACCAAGGGCCAAAACGCCAGCAGCTGCAAGAGCTGTTGTCATATAAAGAGATTTCTTCATGTTACTCCTCCTAAATATCCTTCACCCCTGGACAGACATTTGCCCAAATAAAAAGGTTGAAGAATTTCAATCGCAGACATAGAGCCACGGCTTGGGTTCGGGGTCAAGTGGTGATAAGCTAATTTACCAGGTTTTATCAACATAGTGATAATTATACAACATTGTTAAGCAGCAGATATATATAGGTTTTTTACACAACTAACCTGGTGTGTGATTTATACCACAAATTTTATCAGCTATAATCCTAAAATAGAAAGAAAGTTAAGTCATTGATATTACGGAATAAAAATTGCCGCATTTAAGCAAACCAAAAATTATGATATAGTAATCTCAGTCGATTGAAATTACTGGGTTTTTTGACTGAATTAGAGTATAACACGCCAACTTGGCGGTCTTTATCGGCAATTGATGCCCAATTTAACGCTAAACTGCGAAAGAAAAGCTTGTATGATCAATATGTTACAGTCTTTATTCAAAATTTTGGGACATCGGATACCAAGCTATCTGGTCTTTACTTTAATATTGCTGCTTTCAGCTTGCGAAGGGGGAGTTGTACCCGATTTACAGACCATTGGTGGCGAAGTTGTTGATGTCGACAAGCGAGAAACCATTTTTGGTGACAGTGGGGGCATATCCCTTGGAAATACTCCGAATTCTAGCGGTGGATCCGGCGGACCCGGTATTGGTGTTAACGCTTTTTTATGGCGGGCAACATTGGATACCATGTCAGTGTGGCCAATCGCCTCAGCTGACCCGTTCGGTGGCGTCATTATAACGGATTGGTATGCACCGCCGGCAACTCCGAAAGAACGCTTCAAAATGAATATTTATATTTTAGATCGAGCCTTGCGCGCCGATGGTGTTCGGGTTTCCGTGTTCAGGCAGGTTAAAAACACCTCCGGAGGCTGGCAGGATTCAAGCGTGCAGCCCTCCACCGCAACCAAGCTGGAAAATGCTATCCTGATGCGTGCCCGCCAATTCCGCAACCGCACCGCCCAGTAAATTCTGAGTAACATTATTAAAACACGACCGATTTCTGAGCTTGCAAAATTGCGTCGCAAATGTGTATGAAGCGGCGTAATTAATTTCTGTATCAAATTTTTAATATCTGGGGAGACAGTAAGCTCGAATGGCCCGCTACAATTTCAAAGAAGCGGAATCTCGCTGGCAAAAATTATGGCGCGATAAGAAATGTTTTGAAGTTTCTGAAACCGCAGATCTGCCTAAATATTATGTCCTCGAAATGTTTCCCTATCCCTCGGGCCGTATTCATATGGGCCATGTGCGAAATTATACGCTTGGCGATCTCGTTGCTCGCTATAAAAAAGCACGCGGCTTTAATGTGCTTCATCCGATGGGGTGGGATGCCTTTGGGCTGCCCGCAGAAAATGCGGCGATCGCCAATAATGTCCCGCCGGCAGAATGGACCGAGCAAAATATCGCCACCATGCGGGAGCAGCTAAAATCAATGGGCCTGTCTTATGATTGGACCAGAGAAATTGCCACCTGCACACCTGAATATTACGCCCACGAACAGAAAATGTTTTTAGATTTCATCGAGGCAGGTCTCGCTTACCGCAAAGAATCCTGGGTCAATTGGGACCCGGAAGAAAATACCGTGCTGGCCAATGAACAGGTCATCGAAGGGCGGGGCTGGCGTTCCGGAGCGCTGGTCGAGAAAAAGCAGTTGACCCAATGGTTTTTAAAAATCACCGAATATGCCGATGATTTATTGTCAGCGATTAAGGAGCTTGACCGCTGGCCGGAACGGGTTCGCATCATGCAGGAAAACTGGATCGGCCGCTCCGAAGGTATGCGGGTCAAATTTCAGCTGACGGATCGGGATGACCAGCTTGAAGTTTTCACCACCCGGGCCGATACGCTTTTTGGCGCCTCTTTTTGTGCCATTTCCCCCAATCATCCTTTGGCTGAAAGTCTCTGTAAAGAAGATGCTGCACTGGCCGACTTTATCGCCGAATGCAATCGCTTAGGGACCAGTGAGGCGGCAATTGAAACCGCTGAGAAACAGGGTTATGACACTGGCCTTACAGTCGAGCATCCGTTTACTGAAGGGCAAACATTATCTGTTTATGTCGCTAATTTTGTGCTGATGGAATATGGCACCGGTGCAATTTTCGGCTGCCCGGCTCATGATCAGCGGGATTTGGATTTTGCCCGCAAATACAATTTGCCGGTTATCCCCGTCGTCGCCCCCAAAGATGCCGACCCGACGAGCTTTGAAATTGGCACTGAAGCGTTTCTTGACGAAGGCATCCACATCAATTCAGAGTTCTTGGATGGCTTGTCCATCGTAGAGGCAAAATCTGCCGTCGCCGATAGGCTTGAAGAGCTCAATGCTGGCACCAGAGAAATTAATTACCGTCTGCGAGACTGGGGTGTGTCACGGCAGCGCTATTGGGGTTGTCCGATCCCGATAATAAATTGTGATGCATGTGGCACGGTGCCGGTACCTGAAGATCAGCTGCCGGTCGAGTTGCCCATTGATATCACTTTTGATAAGCCGGGTAATCCGCTAGATCACCACCCAACTTGGAAACATGTTGATTGTCCAAGCTGTGGTAAAGCGGCGACCCGCGAAACGGATACTTTTGATACTTTTTTTGAAAGCTCGTGGTATTTCGCCCGCTTTTGTTCACCGCAAGCAGCCAATGGGCTGGATCGCCAGGCGGTCGATTATTGGCTGCCAGTAGACCAATATATCGGCGGCATTGAGCACGCAGTATTGCATCTATTATATTCGCGGTTCTTCACCCGGGCGTTGCAAAAATGTGGCTATTTGGATGTCAAAGAACCTTTTGCCGGTCTGATGACCCAAGGCATGATTTGTCACGAAACATATCAGGATTCAGACAGCAACTGGCTGTTGCCAGAGGAGGTTACAAAATCCGACGGTGGCGAGCTTGTAACCATCCAAAACAATAAGCCGGTCAAACTGGGCCGCTCTGAAAAAATGAGCAAATCGAAAAAGAACGTGGTTGATCCGGAAATCATTATTTCTGAATACGGCGCCGACACCGCGAGATTGTTTATGTTGTCCGATAGCCCACCTGACCGCGATCTTGACTGGACGGAAGCTGGAATTGAAGGGGCGTGGCGTTACATCAACCGGCTCTGGCGGATGGTTTCGGAGCCAAACATTCCAATTGGCGAACTAGGTGTGCCGATGCCGGATTCCATTGCCGAGGACGTTGAGAAGGTTCGTCGCTCTATTCATCAGACCGTACACGCGGTTAGTGCGGATTTGGATAAATTTCATTTTAACAAAGCCGTTGCCCGCATCCGCGAATTGACCAATGCGCTCGATAGCCTGAATTCGGACAGTTCAGGTGCCTCCTGGGTCTACCGCGACGGCATCGAAACGGTAGTTAAACTCATCGGCCCAATCGTGCCACATATTGCCGAGGAAATGTGGCGGTCGCTTGGTCACAAAAATTATGTTATCGAAACCGCCTGGCCGGGTTATGATGAGACGCTGCTGGTTGATGATACGGTTACCGTCGGCGTTCAAGTGAACGGAAAAATGCGGGGTACGGTCGAGCTGCCACAGGATTGCGATCAATCTACCGCCGAAGCTATGGGGCTGGAACTTGATACGGTTGTGAAAGCAATTGACGGTAAAGCAGTGCGGAAAGTAATTTATGTACCAAATCGGATTTTAAATGTCGTTGTCTAAAATAGTTTTAAGCATATTTGCATTAATGAGTTTGACCGCCTGTGGGTTTGAGCCAATTTATGGGGCTGGAGACAATTCAGTATTTGAATCCGATATGCGGGAGATTGAAATTAGCCCGATAGAAAATCGTATCGGCCAACAGCTGCGCAATGAACTTGAGCAGCGTATCTCACCGAAAGGGCGTGCCCGCATTAGCAAATATATTCTTAAAGTTACCCTGTCTGAAAACAAGCAGGGGCTGGCAGTAAAGAAATCTGAGATTGCCACGCGAGCGAACTTATCATTTCGGGCCAGCTATAATGTTACCCAAAAATCGACGGGAGAGACATTGACAGCCGGCAGCAGCCGCATGGTGACCAGTTACAATATTCTAACTAAAACATTTGCCACTTTAATGGCGGAGAAGGATGCCAGAAAACGCGCCGTTCGCGAAATCAGCGTCGACATCACCAGTAAAGTTGCCGCCTTTTTTAAACTTAATCGAGACAAACTAGCGGCAGTGAAGTGAAATTTAATGCCGGAAAATCTGCCGCCTATCTAAAACAACCCGACCCCTCAATTCGCGCCGTCCTGATTTATGGAACCGATCTCGGACTGGTCCATGAGCGGGTGACGCTGCTGGCAAAATCATTTGTTGAGGACTTATCCGACCCCTTTCGCGTCAGCGAATTAACCGGGAGTGAAATTAAATCCGACCCTGCCCGGCTGATAGATGAAGCTGCTGCTCAATCCCTAATTGGCGGCGAACGCGTGGTCTTAGTAAAACTTGGCGGCGAGGATATTGCCAAACCGCTACTGCAATTTCTCGACGAAGATATTCAAAGCTCATTGGTTATTGTGGAAGCCGGCGATCTGACGCCACGCTCAACAGTGCGCAAACTTATTGAAAAAAGTGATGCCGCGGCGACCATTGCCTGCTATTCGGATGATCTCTCGGCGCTGGGTTCATTAATTGATGCGGTGATGCGTGAAAATCAAAAAATGATTAATTCAGAGGCCAAGGAATATCTGCTGACCAATCTCGGTTCTGACCGCATGGTTTCCCGTGGCGAGTTGGAAAAGCTGATAACCTATAGCGGCGATCAGAAGGAAATTCTTCTAGATGATGCCATGGCGGTGATCGGCGACAACGGCGCACTTTCGATTGATGAAATTATATATGCCGTGGCGGATGGCAACCGAGCATCGCTTGAAACTAATTTGGCGCGGGCCTTTGTTGAAGGAACTTCGCCGATCGCGGTTTTGAGGGCCGCTATCCGTCACTATCAACGTCTGCATTTGGCGGCTGGGTTTATGCGCCAAGGGCTGTCGTCCCGCCAAGCAGTTAAGTCACTTAAACCGCCGGTAATTTTTCTATTTGTTGATCGCTTTGTTCGTCAGCTTGATCGCTGGTCGGGAGAAAAAATTGCTCGCGCCTTGGCTGTACTGACAGAAGCCGAGATTAATTGTAAATCAACCGGCTTGCCGGCCGAGGCAGTTTGTGGCCGCGCCTTGATGTCGCTCTCCCAAGCAGCCCGTCATTAAAAATATATTAGAAAAAACTAATGTTTACTCTGATTCTTCAGCCAGGCTGTTGAGGTCGTCATCGGACAAACTGAAATCACCAGTAAGGTCTATCTCAACTATCTCTTCGTCATCATCCTCGTCATCATCCTCGTCTTCAAGCAACGCACCCGCTTCCAACTGAGCGATAGCGTCATCGACATTGTCAGGAATTATGTTGCCGCCGCCGGTCAATTCCAGATCAGCTAAACCGGCAGCCTCTACTTCACCCTCAAGAGGAATCTCATCTGTGTCACTGGTGATAGACTGACCATGTTTGCCATCACTTAAGCGATGCAAAATACCGTCAAGCTGCTCAAGGGTTTCATAGGAAATTATCACCTTGCCGCCCGACATTTTAAAATCGATTTCAACTTTTAGCCCAAGCAAACTCGAGAGATCATATTCGAGCGCCACAAGATTAGCATCCTTCGCCGGCTTGGCGGATGGTTTTTTAGCGACTGAGGTATCGGTTGTTTGACAGAGCTTCTCGGTCTGGCGCACATTCAAACCGCGCTTGATGACCTTCTTGGCAAGCCCGACAGGATCTTCAGCATTTAATAGTGCCCGCGCATGACCGGCTGTCAGATCACCCGATTGCAGCAGGTCTTTAACTTTATCCGGCAGGTTCAGCAGCCGCATCATATTGGCGACATGGCTGCGGCTTTTACCGAGAATTTTTGCCAGCACTTCTTGGGTGTGAGAAAATTCATCGACCAAACGGCGGTAGCCTTCGGCCTCTTCGAGGGCTGAAAGATTTTCCCGCTGCAGGTTTTCCACCAGACCAATTTCAAGTGCTTCAACATCTGAAAACTCCCGCACCAGGATCGGCACTTCGTGAAGCTGCGCCAGCTGAGCAGCTCGCCAGCGGCGCTCGCCGGCAATGATTTCAAAGCCATCAGCATGGTCAGGATGGGCCCGCACCAGAATGGGTTGGAGAATGCCAAGTTCGCGGATTGAGCCGGCGAGCTCTTCAATCTCAGGATCGCTAAAGAGCTGGCGCGGTTGATACCGGCCGGGATAAACATTTTCAATTGGTGCCGTTTGATCGCCGGCAGTTGCCGGGGCCGCTGCTATGGTTGCTGTCTCACTATCACCACCCAGCAGCGCCGAGAGACCTTTACCTAACTTCTTTGAGGGGTTTTTTACCATTATGCCGCCAACATTTTTTCGCGTTTCAGAACTTCACTTGCCAGATGAATATAGGCCTGCGATCCGGCACAGGCAGTATCATATAATAAAACCGGTTTACCATGAGAGGGTGCTTCGGAGACCCGGACGTTGCGCGGGATCACCGTATCATAAACGATGTCGCCAAAAAATTCTCGTACGTCTGAAGCAACTGCATCCGAAAGATTGTTGCGGGAATCGAACATGGTCAGGACAATGCCTTGTATCTCAAGTTCCGGGTTATAGGCTTTTTTGATGCGATCAATCGTCCGCACCAAATGGCTGACGCCTTCCAGGGCGAAAAATTCACATTGCAACGGCACCAAAACCGCATCTGCGGCGTTTAGAGCATTGACGGTTAATAACCCCAGGGCCGGCGGACAATCAATTAAAACATAGTCAAAGGCTTCAAGCTTTCCGGCAATACAAGTTTTTAGGCGAAATAAACGATCTTCAAATTCGATCAGTTCAATTTCAGCGCCCGACAAATCAACCCCGGAGGAAACAATTGAAAGGCCTGGTATGACAGTATCAAGAATGGCTTCATCAATCGAAGCCTCGCCAATGATAACCTGATAGGCGTTGACCACGCGGTCGGCCTGCTCAATACCCAGGCCTGTGCTGGCATTACCTTGCGGGTCAAAATCAATTACCAAAACACGCTTGCGCACAGCGGCCAAAGCCGTCGCTAAATTTATGGTCGTCGTGGTTTTACCGACGCCGCCTTTTTGATTGGCAACCGCTATAATGCGGGGCATTTTAGCGGTGGAAACATCTGTTTCGCTATTAACTTCATTATCCATCACGTGGTGATAGCTTTCCTATTTCGATGAGAATCCCCGGAAGAACTTCTGTATCTTCATCATCATTTTTATTTACATTGCTGAGTGATGGATGAATTTGTAGGTCCATATTCCACTTTTTTTGGCATAGGGTCAATTCTTGTTCGTAACTTTCGCCTTTTAAAAACAGGCTTTTTCCTTCCGGTACCAGCAACCGATAACTCCAAGCACACAATTCATCCAACGGCGCCAGGGCACGAGCGGTAACGTAATTGGCTGTATGTTGTTCTGGATAGTCTTCGATACGACCGTTGAATACCGTGGCTGAACAGGCGGTCTGGCGGATAACCTCACCTAAAAAACTGCACTTTTTCTGATTTGATTCCATCAGTACGACGTTTTTTGCCCCCATAATGGCCACGACCAAGCCCGGAAAACCCGCACCGCTACCCAAATCAAAAATCAAATCAGTGGGCTTCTTAATATGGTTAAAAAGTTGCGCTGAATCCAAGACATGGCGACGCCAGGCGTCTGCCAAGGTTTTGGGTCCAACAAGATTTATACTTTTTTGCCATTTAGCGAGAAGCTCTAAATATACTGATAGATTGTCGAGTGTTTCACGTGAAACATCAATTTTAGCGGCAAATCCTTCAGGCGTTAAAATATCCATGTTAGACAAGAAAATGTTTCACGTGAAACATCGAGCTTTATTTACGCTGCATTGCGGGCACGGCGACGCACAAAACCAAGTAACGCTGTCAGTGCGGCGGGCGTTACACCGGAAATTCGCGCAGCGGCGCCGAGGGTTGTTGGCCGAACTTCTTCTAGTTTAGCGCAGATTTCATTGGACAGCCCGCCAATGGAGCGAAACTCAATATCATCGGGAATGATCAGCGATTCATCGGCGCGAAAAGCGCGAATGTCGGTTTCCTGTCGATCCATATAGCCAGAATACAATCCCATAATTTCGATCTGCTCAGAAATTTCAGGCGACAGTCCTGCCAACTCCGGCCAGATTTCCGCCACTCGTACCATATCCATTTCCTGATAGCGCAAAACCTCAAGCACATTTCGTCGTACCCCATCTTGGTTTATTTTTAAACCCAAGCTGGCCAATTCGTTAGGTGTCTTATTCAAGGATTGGGCTAAATCGACGGCACGATTAAGCTCGGTCAGCTTTTTTCTAAAGGCTGCCTTGCGCTCTGATGCCACGCAGCCAATCTCAATGCCTTTGGGTGTGAGCCGCTGATCGGCATTGTCAGCTCGCAATTGTAGACGATATTCAGCGCGCGACGTAAACATGCGGTAGGGCTCGGTGGTGCCCAAAGTAACCAGATCATCAATCAGCACACCGATATAGGCATCGGCGCGATCGATTTGAATGGGCTCGGAACCTCCAGCCGCCCGGGCCGCATTGATACCCGCGACCAGGCCTTGTGCTCCAGCTTCTTCGTAGCCAGTGGTGCCATTGATCTGACCGGCAAAATAAAGTCCTTTGACCCGGCGGGTTTCAAGCTCCGGCGTTAGCTCCCGCGGATCAACAAAATCATATTCAATGGCATAGCCCGGCTGCAGCATGGTTGCTTGTTCAAGCCCAGGAATTGTTTTCAATAAACCCAGCTGCACGTCTTCCGGCAGTGAGGTTGATATCCCATTGGGATAAACCGTATCGTCGTCCAAGCCTTCCGGTTCAAGAAAAATCTGATGGCGCTCCCGGTGGGCAAAGCGCACCACTTTGTCCTCAATGGAAGGGCAATAGCGGGGTCCCGTACTGTCGATTTGGCCGGAATACAGCGGCGCACGGTCCAAATTTGCTTTGATCAAATCATGCGACGCAGTCGTGGTTTCGGTGATAAAGCAAGAAATTTGCGGCGTCGTAATTTGAGCCGTCAGATAGGAAAATGGTACTGGTGGCTGGTCGCCAGGCTGCTCAACCAAGCTCGCCCAATCAATGGTCTTGCCATCGAGGCGCGGTGGCGTGCCGGTTTTCAAGCGGCCTAACTGAAATCCCAATTTTTCGAAAGTTGCTGACAGACCTAGAGCCGGCGCCTCATTAACCCGGCCGGCCGGTGTTTGCTCCTCACCGATATGAATAAGGCCGCGTAAAAAAGTGCCGGTCGTAATGACCACCTTTGGCGCGTAAAATTCTTCACCCTCGCCGGTTTTAATGCCTTTAAGCTGACCCTGATCATCGAGCAGCAAATCCTCTACCGCGGCGGCTTTCAGATCAAGGTTTTCCTGATCACTCAATAGATCAAAAATGGCCTGGCGATAAAGCTTACGATCCGCTTGGGCGCGGGGGCCCCGTACTGCCGGGCCTTTGCTTTGATTAAGCATGCGAAATTGAATACCTGCCCGGTCAATGGCTTTGCCCATAATGCCATCAAGCGCATCGATCTCCCGCACCAGTTGGCCCTTGGCCAAACCACCAATGGCTGGATTACAGGACATCTCGCCAATGGTTTTGAGCTTATGGGTCAGCAATAGGGTTCTTGCTCCGACGCGGGCAGCCGCCGCGGCGGCTTCACTGCCGGCGTGGCCGCCGCCCACTACAATCACATCATAAGCATTATTTTTAACTGACTTCGTCATGGCGCGGGAATGTAGGGGGGGTTCAGGGCGAAGTCAATTAGAGAGACCCGCCAAATCAAAACTAATTTATTGCCAACAAGAATAGGAAAATCACTGCTTCGAAATGAAATCAATATTTAGGGGCATCGAAACATAGAGACATATATATATAGAGTATCTCTCCCCCAATGTTTCACGTGAAACAATTCGGCGCTTTAAGGCTGTTATTTGCCGATACAGAACTCTTTAAATATTATATCCAGGACTTCCTCAACATCAACGCGGCCGGTAATTCGGCCTAGGCACCGGGCGGCTTGGCGTAAATCCTCGGCTTTCAGCTCGGACTTCGTTGCAGATGGAAAACGCACTAAATTTTCCAGACATTTTTCTAGCGCAGTACGATGGCGGGTGCGTGTTAAGGCAGGGGAGGCTGATAAATGACAGCGTTGCTCAACTTCTTTTTTTAATTTCTCCAGCAAAATATCAAAACCCTCGCCGGTTTCCGCCGAAATAGCCAAATAATCAACTTCACCTTTCTCAAGTAAGTCTGATTTATTGATAACGACCAAGGCATCTTCGTCAATAAGCTTGAGCGTATGAGAATCCTGCTTAGGCCAGACCGCACCGTCAAACACCGCCAAATTAAGATCAGCGGAGAGTGCACGTTCCTGGGCGCGGCGAACCCCTTCGCTTTCGATATCGTCGGCAGCCTCCCTTAATCCCGCGGTATCGGCGAGGATCACCGGATAGCCTTCAAGTTCCAAATGCACTTCGATGACATCCCGGGTGGTGCCCGCGGTTTCTGAAACAATCGCCACATCTCGCCTCGATAAGCGATTAAGTAAGCTCGACTTGCCGGCATTGGGCGGTCCAATGATGGTAATATAGAGACCGTGGCGCAAAATCTGTCCCTGACCGGCATCATCCAAATGCGCTGATATTTCGCTGGTAAGTTCGGCAATTTGTTCAGCAACTTGCTGCTGCAATCCCGGTGGCAAATCTTCATCGGAAAAATCAATCTCGGCTTCGAACAGGGCGATGGCTTTTAGTAGGCGGTCGCGCCAATCATCATAAATTAGGCCAAGATCTCCCTGCAGCTGGCGCTGGGCCTGGCGGCGCTGTGCAGAAGTTTCCGCATTAATCAAATCGGCCAGCCCTTCGGCAGCGGTCAGATCCAGCTTATTATTTTCAAAAGCACGCCGGGTAAATTCGCCGGCTTCGGCTAAGCGCACATCATCAAGCTTCGCTAATGCATCCGTAATCCCGGCAATCACCGCGCGGCCGCCATGGACATGCAACTCGATGACATCTTCGCCGGTAAAGCTCGCCGGCCCTGGAAAGAAGATTGCCAGACCGTGATCTAAAATATCTTTGCTTTTTGGATCAAGTAACTGCACGCGGGTCGCCCGGCGAGGTTCCGGCAGCGCTTTTTTTGTCAGCGCGCGTAACGCCTCGGTCGCCGCCCCACCGGAAATCCGAAACACCGCAATGCCGGCTTTGCCAACACCGCTGGCAAGTGCAAAAATTGTTTGATCATCGCTCAAAATATTCATAGGCCTAGATATAGGCGGATGCGTTAATGCTGTCACGTTGTTTGATTAATCCACATTGCCCATGTTTTACTGCTTGTTATCAGTTGGTTATACTATTATTTATAATTATTCTACTATTTTAAGGAGCGATTTGTGACTTCCAATCTGCTTGGCGACGAGACCAGCCCTTACCTCAAACAACATCAAAACAACCCGGTACACTGGCAGCCTTGGGGCGATGCCGCCTTTGAAATGGCGAAGGCAAGTGGGAAACCTATATTGTTATCAATAGGTTATGCTGCCTGTCATTGGTGTCATGTGATGGCCCATGAAAGTTTCGAAGATGAAACAACAGCAGCTTTAATGAACGACCTCTACATCAACATTAAAGTTGACCGGGAAGAACGCCCGGACGTCGATCAAATCTATATGTCGGCATTGGCCATGATGGGCCAGCAAGGCGGCTGGCCGCTGACCATGTTCCTCACACCTGAAGGCAAGCCTTATTGGGGCGGCACCTATTTTCCGCCGATGTCGCGTTATGGCCAGCCTGGCTTCACCGATATTCTGCAAGCAGTCTCCGGTTTATTCCACGAACAGCGTGATAAAGTCGATGCCAATATTGAGGCTATTTTAGGTAGTCTCGCGAGCCAAGCCCATCTTTCGGCTGACAGCGGCGCCGGCCTTCAGTCCATCCAACAAATTGACGCTGCTGCCGCACAGGCCTTAACGATGATTGATTTCCAAAATGGCGGTATGACGGGCGCGCCCAAATTTCCGCAGCCCGCTTTTCTGGAAATGTTGTGGCGGGCTTACCTCAGAACCGGCGATGGCAGAATGCGGGAGGCCGTTACCATTTCGCTCACCCATATGTGCCAAGGCGGACTCTATGATCATCTCGGTGGCGGCTTTGCCCGCTATTCGACCGACGCCATTTGGCTGGCGCCGCATTTCGAGAAAATGCTCTATGACAATGCGCAGCTCATCCACCTGATGACTTTGGCCTGGCAAAAAACCCAAGACCCGTTATTGGCAATCCGTATCCAGGAAACCATCGAGTGGTCGCTCAAGGAATTGTTGTTGGAGGTTGGCGCCTTTGCCGGCACGCTCGATGCCGATAGCCCGGATGCGGAAGGCGTCTCCCGGGAGGGTGCGTTTTATGTCTGGCCGGCGGCGGAAATTGATCAGTTGCTCGGCGAAGATGCCGAACTTTTTAAAAATTATTACGACGTCTCAGAACATGGTAATTGGGAGCAGACCAATATTCTGAACCGGCTCAGCAATCTCGGGCTCGCCGATAATGACACCGAAAACAAGCTAACAGCCTGCCGTGAAATATTATTTGAAGCACGCTCCGCGCGAGAACGTCCGGGGCTGGACGACAAAATTCTCGCCGATTGGAACGGATTGATGATCGCTGCCCTTAGTTTTGCTGGGCGCATATTTGGCAAAGCTGATTGGCTGGAAGCAGCTGAAAACGCTTTCGAATTTATCCTAAAAGAAATGACAAATGGACCTCGTCTGAAACACAGCTATTGTGCCGGCGAGGCCAAACCGGTCGACATGCTGGATGATTATGCCGGCATGATCAAAGCAGCCCTTGGTCTTTATCAAGCTACCGGCAAGCCCGTCTATCTTGAGCACGCCCAGCAATGGACAGAGACCGCCGCCTCGCATTTCTGGGATAACGACGGCGCCGGTTATTATCTTTCGCCCGATGATGCTGACGATCTGATCACCCGCACGCGGACGGCGTTTGATAATGCGACGCCATCAGGTAATGGTCTGATGGCAGAAAACCTGGCGAGGCTTTTTTATCTGACCGGCGACGATACTTGCCGCCTTAAAGTTGACCAAATCGTTAGTGGATTTACGGCCCAAACTCCCGGTCAGGAAGCCAATATGCCGAGCCTGATGGCCGGGTTCGAAACACTCGCAACGGGCCTACAAGTGGTCATTATTGCTGCTGCAGGGGAGGGAGCGGAATTGGTCGAGGCCGCCATTGCCGTCGGTGATCCCAATCTTATTCTCACCCATTTATTACCCGATGCTGAACTTGCCGCTGGCCATCCCGCCA
>JABIIH010000091.1 GCA_018649245.1 Rhodospirillaceae bacterium
CGTAACCAAAAGCTTTGGCGACAATCACGTCCTGAAAGGTGTCGACCTCGAAGTCGCGGATGGTGAATCCATGGTTTTAATCGGTGGCTCGGCGAGCGGCAAAACTCTCATCCTTAAGCTCATCTTAGGCCTGGAAAAACCTGACAGCGGCTCTATTCAAATAGATGGTGTCGAAACAACATCCCTCGACAGCAAAGCGCAAGAGATTCTGCTGCATCGTATGGGCATGCTGTTTCAGCAATCGGCTCTCTTCGATAGTATGCCGATCTGGGAGAATGTCGCCTTCCAACTCCTGCAGGATCACAAACTCACCCGCGAGCAATCAAAACAAATTGCTATCGACAAAATCGTTTCAGTTGGTCTGACACCTGATGTCGGTGAATTGTTACCGGCAGAGATTTCCGGGGGCATGCAAAAACGTGTCGGCTTTGCCCGCGCGATTGCCAATGAACCGGAGATTGTACTGCTTGATGAACCAACCGCCGGACTAGATCCGATCATGACCAATGTGATCGGCGAGTTGATCTTAAAAGGCGTGCAAGAGCTCGGAGCAACAACATTTTCAATCACCAGTGACATGAAGGGTGCCAAACAGGTCGCCGATAACATTGCGATGATCTATGACGGTAAAATTATCTGGTGCGGGCCGACCGCAAATGTCGACAACTCCGGCAATGAGTATCTCGACCAGTTTATTCATAATCGAGCCGAAGGGCCGATTAAAATGGCAATCACTGCAGCCTAAGGCCAACATTAGATATCATGACAAGTTCCTCCTCTCTGCCGTTAATCGGCGTGCCAACCTCAATTATGCAAATGCCGGGCAGCCAATTTTATGCTTTTGTCAGCGGCAAACGCTACATCGCCTCGGTCAATGAGTTTTCCAATTGTATGGCCGTGCAAATCCCCTACCTTGCTGACGATTATGATTATGCCGATCTGGTCAGACGCTTCGATGGCATTATGCTGACCGGCGGGCGCGCCAATGTTGAGCCGCATAATTACGGGGGGCCACCCTTTCCGGAAGATGAAGCAATCGATCCGGACCGCGATGCCACGGTTTTACGCATTGTCCCGGCATGCATCGAAGCCGGTGTACCAATCCTGGGTATTTGCCGCGGCTTACAGGAAATAAATGTCGCCCTTGGTGGCTCATTGCATTACCGGGTCAACGAAGTGCCGGGGAAAAACGACCATCGCATGCCACGCGGCGATGGAGTCACGGATGAAGATATCTATGCCCTGCGTCATCCGGTGAAGTTAACTGAGGGTGGTTTGTTCCAGGAACTTACTGGCAAACAGGAAGTTATGGTTAACACGCTGCATGGTCAGGGTATCGACCGGCTTGGTGAAGGGCTGGCCGTGGAAGCAGTTTCAGACGATGGCATAATCGAAGGCATTCGAATTGAATCTCATCCGAATTTTGCTGCTGCTGTTCAATGGCACACCGAGTTTCAGCCGAGTCGCGACGAGCACCTGCTTTCCCGCAAACTTTATGAAGCTTTTGGTGAAGCGGCGCTGGAGAGATCTAAAAATCGATGACAAAAGCTGTGACATGGGATGCTAAGACGGACTCCTGCGACGTTGGCAGCACCAGCATTCGCCGTGTTGTTGATCTGGAAAGCCTGCCCTTCGCTGCCAACATGATTTATCCCGATGCCGTGCCGTCCGAATTGCAAGAATTATCATCGCGATTTGGCGCGCAGCATTTTGATCAAAACTCGTTTGACCTGCTGCTCAGCTTCCATGCGTTTCTGGTACGCAATGGCAAACACACCATCCTGGTCGATCTCTGTTGCGGCAATGACAAAGACCGCCCGACCCGCCCAGCCTGGCATATGAGAAACGGACCGTTTCTCGATAATCTCGCCAAAGCCGGCGTTCAACCCACCGATATCGATTTTGTCATGTGTACGCATCTTCACGCAGATCATGTCGGCTGGAACACGCAACTGATCGACGGGGCCTGGGTGCCGACTTTTCCCAAGGCGCAATATTTATTTGCCGAAAAAGAATTTACACATTGGCAGCGCGAGCATGAAAAAAATCCGCCGGAACCGGTTCTCTACGGCTCCTACCTCGACAGCGTCTTACCTGTCATCGATTCCGGTCAGGCGCAGTTGGTAAAAAGCAACCATCAAGTCGACAATGGCATTCATATGGAAGCCGCCTACGGCCACACGCCTGGTAATGTCATTATCCATGTTGAAGATACAGACGGTCATGCCATACTCTGCGGCGATGCGATCCATCATCCGATCCAGCTCGCTCATCCGGAGTGGTCGACCAATTTCTGCACCGACCCAGTGCAATCACGGGAAACCCGGATGGCTTTCTTAAATGATTACGCTGATACTCAGACGGCAATTCTGCCGGCTCATTTTCAGGCACCGGATTATGGCCGGATCGAACAGGACGGTAAAAGTTATCGGCTCGCTGGTCACTAATATGCGCGTGTTATCAGCCAGTTTAATCTTACTGTTGAGCTTTCTCTCCTCACCTGCATCGGCGGCGGAGAAACATATCCCGCCCTATGGCGCGGTGTTCGGTCAAATTTACGATGTGATGGAGCATGAAACTCTAAAACGCCGCGGCAATGTTCGCTCGGTCAAACTTCGCACCGCCGACCGGCCTGATGATACTGAAGAATTGCGGGCTGAAATCTGTGACAAGCACGGCCTACAATTTATTACATGGCGAAGCTATATCCGCTCGCTTAGCGCCGCCACCGCGCGGCATCTAGAGATTACCAAGGAATTTACCGCCCAATACGGCAAGCCAAAGCGCCGAGGCGGCTCAGCTTTTTGGACGGCTAAAGGTTTTATTGTCGTCGCTAAAATCCGCAGCAAAGACAATATTCACCAAAATCAAATTCGCTACTTCGGTCCTAAAAACGAGCCGTGCTTTGAAAAGCTGATGACCCACCAGCGGAAGCAATTAGAAAAATAGCCCCTAGAAGAACAGCCAGTGCGGCAGCCATTCGGGCAATAATTCCGGCGCCCAGGAATTGAGCCAGGACGGATGCCAGAATAAATGCATCACCCGGTCATAAAAAGCGACCAGCACCACATACCCCCCAAGCGCATAGCCGATAGCAATCTTGGGGCTATATTTACCCCATCTTATAAGATACACGGCCATGTAGATCGGCATGGCGATCTTTTGCCCAAACAACAAGGTCAGTACCAAAATACCGATCATATAGGCAAAAAATTCTGCCATTTTTGCAAAATAAATTCTGGAGGACGCTTCCTGCCAGACGACAGCCAAACTTCCTTTGTTTTGAAGTTCCCCTCTTAAATCGAAACTGTCTTTTACGAGAGCATAAAAAGCAAAGAAAACTGCCGGCACGGCAATCGTGAACGGAAACTGCTGCGCCATCTCCGGCCAGGTCTGCGAATCAAAATAAGCATGGGTGAAAAAGGCAAACAGCGCCAGTGATAACGGTAAAGATACCAGCGGATTAAATTCATTGCCTTCGCCGGTCACAGTTTCATCCTTATCGCGCTTGCGCTTGATGACACCGCGGCCTGCTAAAATTACCGTTAAAAGACATAGCCCCGCGATGCCAACGACAATGGGGCGCTCCCACAACCACGACGGCCCCTCATGCGCCCGCATACTGATCTGGAAGGTTTGCTCCATGATGCCGCCGAGGATCAGCGCCAACACCAGCGGCGGACGCGGCCAGCCACCGCGTTTCATAGTATAGCCAACTAGGCCCATGATCATGACAACGACCCAGTCTCCGGGCGACGTTTGGCCGAGCCAGGCACCCATCAGCACAAAACAGATAACGCCCGGGATCAGCAGATGTCCGGGGATAAAGGCCAACTTGGCGACTTGTTTGCTCCAGGCCATCAGCATCACGGCGGCGACAATGTTGGCAATCACGATGGTCCAAACCAGACTAAAGGTAATGTTTAATTTTGTTGTCAGCATATCGGGGCCGGGCTGAATACCCTGGATCAATAAGGCACCCAACAGGATGGCAGCGCCCAAACTGCCCGGAATACCAAAGGCGACGGTCGGCACCAGTGCCCCGCCTTTAATCGCGTTATTGGCGGCTTCGGGTGCGATCACACCGCGGATATC
>JABIIH010000038.1 GCA_018649245.1 Rhodospirillaceae bacterium
GAAGATCTGGAACGCGCCCGCGACGTGATCCTGCCGGCGATTTAAATCCTAAACCCGATAGACGTATTCTTTACCGGCCTCGCGCTCAATATCCGGCGGAAAGCTTTTACGTTTGTTGGCGTAGTAAGCTGCCAGATGATCACCATCGGAGAGCCTATTATAGGTCGAGAAATAGAGCCGGCGCGTCGTATCGGTTAAATTCTTCGCTGATCGATGTGGCGCATAAGAGTCGAAAAAAAATACATCACCGGGCTGCACCGGATAAGCGGTAAAATTCATCTTTGCAGTTTCTGCTTCGGTTAATGGCTTCCATTCCCGGCCAACCAGCTCAGGATTAACGCGCGGAGCAACTTCCAGACAGCCGTTTTCCAGCGTTGCTTCATCTATACACACCATTACGTTAATAAAGTAATTGGCATAATCTTCCCAGCCGGCTTGCGAGTCTTGATGAGGCTCAAAGCCATCGCCGCCTGACATTTTAAAATTGATTTTATCTTTGAAAAGAACCGCTTTCTCACCAAGCAATTGCCCCACCGAAGGGAGTAGACAAGCGGCTAGCTCGGCAAACCCTTCGTGATACGACGTCATATTTTCAATACGATTGATCAGCTCTTTGGAGCCATCCAGCAAACTGGTCTCATGGTAAACCCAATGCTTGCCCGCCTCTTCTGGCCGCTCGGCAATCTCTGTTGCCCAGCCGCGAATACTTTCCGCCTCACCAGAACTGAAGGCCCCCATCAAAGGCAGGAAACCCTGATCTTGAAACTCAGCAACCTGTTCCGTTGTCAAATTTGGCTGATTTATCATAATTATTAAAATACGCGATCCTTAGCGGTTTGAAAATTGCCAATTGTACCAATAACTTGAAACAGCTATGACATAACAACGATTTTGGTTACGAGACAGATAAAATGAGCTCTTTACCGCCATCAGAACCCCTATCTAAAGCGCCAGCTTTGACGAAATCGGCAAAGCTCAAAGCGCTGTTGCGCTCAAGCGACACCGAATTTCTGATGGAAGCCCACGACGGTATATCGGCAAAAATAGTCGAAGAAGCGGGCTTTATGGGCATTTGGGCATCCGGCTTGGCAATGTCGGCAGCCCTGGGAGTGCGCGACAGCAACGAAGCTTCCTGGACGCAAGTTCTGGAGATGCTTGAGTTTATGTCGGATGCCGCCCGTATACCGATTCTCGTCGATGGCGATACCGGTTACGGCAATTTTAACAATCTCCGCCGCGCCGTCCGCAAATTGGGCCAGCGCGGCATCGCCGGCATCTGTATCGAGGATAAACTTTTTCCCAAAACCAACTCTTTTATTGGCGAAGGTCAGCCACTGGCCGATATTGATGAATTTTGTGGCAAGATTAAAGCTGGTAAAGACAGCCAACTGGATGATGACTTCTGTTTAATCGCCCGTGTAGAGGCATTGATCTCAGGCTGGGGCATGGAAGAAGCGCTTAAACGGGCAGCAGCCTATTATGAGGCGGGGGCCGATGGCATCCTGATCCACTCCAAGCAACAAGATGGCACGGAAATTCTCGAATTTTTAGACGAATGGGCCAACCGCAGCCCAGTGGTGATTGTGCCGACTACATATTATCAAACCCCGACCGAAGAATTTAGCAAGGCCGGTGCCTCTGTTGTCATCTGGGCCAATCATAATATCCGGGCCGCCGCTTCAGCGATGCGCGAAATCTCCCGCCGTATTCAACGCGACCAATCATTGAGCGGTATTGAAGATGGCATTGCCAGCGTCAAAGATATATTCGAGCTGGCTGAAAATGATGAGCTCGCCGAAGCCGAAAAACTATATTTGCCGACAGGTCAAAGCGAAACCAAGGCAATTATCTTAGCAGCCTCCCGGGGCAAAGAATTAGGCGAGCTAACCAATGACCGGCCCAAATGTATGGTCGATGTGCGCGGCCAACCCCTGCTCCGCCGCCTCGCCACCACTTTTAATCAGGCGCAGATAAGAAAAATAACCGTCGTTCGCGGTTATAAAAAATCGACCGTCAATTTGCCCGGTATTGATTTTCGCGATAATGACGATTTTGAAACCACGGGCGAGTTGGTGTCACTTTCACATGCACTGGACCAGATCACCGGCAACTGTATTTTTTCTTATGGCGATATTTTGTTCCGCCATTATGTCTTGGACCAGCTACTGGAAACCAAGGGCGATATTGTCCTGGTCGCCGATGCACTATGGCGGGACCGTGATCCCGAACCGCAATCCAGGGTTCGTGATTTGGTCAAATGCGCCGAACCTTTCACGACCAAATATCTCGATGATGATGAAGTTGCGCTAACCGCCATCGGCCATGACTTTGCCGCCGAAGATATTCAAGGAGAATGGATCGGCCTGGCAAAGTTCACAGAGCAGGGATCTAATCGCGTCAGAGCTGAGATTGAGGCGATGAAAAATGAAGACGTCGCCGAACAGGCTTCAATGATCGATTTGTTTTCTCGCCTACTCAGTGCCGGCGAGGATATCCGCGTCATATACATCCCCGGTCATTGGCTCGATATAGATAATGCCGATGACCTCGCTGACGCCCAAAAATTCTTGTGAGCCTAATATGATTTCCGCCGATGATTTTATCGTTCCAGCTCAAAAACGGGGCTATGATTTCTACACTGGCGTGCCCTGCTCATTTTTAACACCATTTATCAATCGGGCCATTAGTTCCGAAAAAACAGATTACGTCGGTGCCGCCAGCGAAGGTGAAGCGGTTGCTATTGCTGCCGGAGCCTGGCTCGCTGGCCGCAAAACCGTGGTTATGTGTCAAAACTCAGGACTCGGCAATTGCGTCAATCCAATCACTTCGCTTAATTTTCCCTTTCGTATCCCCACACTTTTGATTTCCACCTGGCGCGGGCAACCGGGACTAAAAGATGAACCACAACACGAACTGATGGGCCAAATTACGCAATCACTTATGGAGCTAATGCGAGTCCAATGTATGGCGTTTCCACCAGCGTCAGATGAGATTGCGGACGCCCTGGATATAGCTGAAAAAAATATCAAGGAAAGTAATTTGCCATTTGGTTTTATCATGGAAAAAGGCTCGGTCGGTTCCGAAGAGCTGAAGCAATTGCCAGCAAATCCAAAACCGATGGGGCCTTATGAGGATTTTAGATCCGGTGCCATCGTTGCCAACCGCTATCAAACTTTGGAGAAAGTCCTCGAAAGTGTCTCCGATGAGGCAGCATTGATCGCCACCACCGGAAAATGCGGCCGGGAGTTGTTTACCATAGCCGACCGGCCTCAGCATATCTATCAAGTCGGCTCGATGGGTGGCGCTTCCGGCATGGGGCTCGGTGTCGCTCTTAATACAGACAAACCCGTGGTCGTCTTGGATGGCGATGGTGCAGCGTTGATGAAAATGGGCAGCCTCGCTACCATCGGCGCTTATGCGCCTGGAAATCTCACCCATGTCGTGCTCGACAACGGCGTCCACGATTCAACCGGCGGCCAGGCCACGGTCAGCCCGCATATTGATTTCGCGCAGGTGGCCTTGGCTTGCGGCTACCGCTTTGCCGCAACGACAGATAATTTGGCTGGTTTTGGCGAGGCGCTTGCTATAGCGAGCGAAAATGACGGCCCATCGCTCATCCATGCCAAGATCAAACCTGGCTCGATTGATAATCTCGGCCGCCCGACGGTAGCGCCTAAGGAAATCGCCCGTCGCTTTCAAGCCTTCATCACAAAAGGTTAATTTTATTAAAGGTGCCTGTCACCTTTATTGGATTATCGCACCGACAGCTTCAACTGCTTTTTCAATATCTGATTTTGTTATATGGCCGATACAGCCGATGCGGAAGCTATCCACTTTGGTCAGTTTGCCAGGATAAATAGCAAAGCCACGTTCGTGCAATTTGGTGTAAAAATTATCGAACTTGAAGTTTTCATCTTCCGGCATATGAAACGTCACAATGATTGGTGCCTGCAGATTATCGGATAGATAATTTTTGAACCCAAGCGCCCGCATACCGTCCACCAGCACTTGGCAGTTTTCCTGATAGCGCTGTCCTCGGCCCGCAACACCCCCTTCTGCCTCATGCTCGATCAAGGCCTGATCAAGCGCCGCCAGCACGTGGGTCGGTGGCGTAAAGCGCCATTGGCCGGTCTTCTCCAAATTTTGCCATTGGTCATAAAGATTAAGACTTAACGACGTTGCGTTACCCGCCGATACCGCTAATTCACTTTGCTTGATGATTGCAAAGCCTACTCCTGGCACACCCTCCAGACATTTATTAGCAGAGCCAACAATTGCCACACATTCGATCTCACTAATGCTCAGCGGCAATGCCCCAAATGTACTCATGGCATCTATAACGAGCTGCCGCCCAGCTTCCGCAACCACCGCCGCAATCTCACCAATCGGATTTAATATCCCGGAGGTGGTCTCGCAGTGAACAGCAGCGACATGAGTGATTTCCGGATCATCTTTCAAATAAGCAGCAACTTCATCGGGTGAAGGCGGCGTGTCTTCGGCCGTTTCAAGCGTCACCAGGCTGCGC
>JABIIH010000037.1 GCA_018649245.1 Rhodospirillaceae bacterium
CATCCCGGGCGGAAATCATACCGCAAATACCGGAGCCCATGCCAATCGGCACATAGGCAACGTCCAAATCACTGCAGGTAGTAAAAAATTCTAAGGCGTAGGTGCCAACCCCTTGCAGCAACCAGGGATGAAACGGGCCGATCATATGAAGTTTTTTCTCAGCACCAAGCACTTCAGCATATTCTCGGGCTTCCTGAAAATCCTCGCCATGCTCAATCAATTCGGCACCAAGTGCGCGCATGGCATCATTCTTTTCCGGATTATTGCCGAAAGGCACCAGAATAGTCGCAGCAATGCCATAGCGCGATGCTGCAAAGGCCAGGCTTTGACCATGATTGCCCCGGGTCGCCGAGATGATACCTTTTACTTCCGGCTGCTCGCGGCTGAGGCGGTCCATATAGTTGAGCCCGCCCCGGACCTTAAAGGCGCCAATCGGCGTGTGGTTTTCGTGTTTGACCCAAACCTCACATCCCGCACGCTCTGACAGCAACGGCCAGGAAATCTCCGGCGTCGGTTTGAGATGCCGGTAGACGATATCTTGAGCTGCCTTGAGCTCATCGAGTGATACTTTTTCCATGTCGGTAAGTTCCTCAATCCCGGGATTAAGGTCAATGGCTTAATTGTCAGGAGACAATCGTTAAATAACTAAAACTCGTTCACCGTATGGGCGAGATTGAGCGGGCCGTGGCCTTGGCCATAGCCAGGCGCAGTACGGATCGCTTCCTGGACATAGTTGCGCCCGCGGGCAACTGCTTCCCGGAGGCTCAGCCCTTGAGCGATACCCGTGGCAATCGCTGAGGCTAACGTACAACCGGTACCATGAGTGTGGGCGGTATCAATGCGGGGGCTACGATAAATATCGGTTACGTTGCCCCGCTCCATCAGTAAATCCATCACCTCACTGCCGTCACGATGCCCGCCTTTGAGCAGCACCGCTTGCGGTCCCATCGCCGACAAGGCCTGAGCTAATTCCTCAGCATCTTCTTCACCAATAGATTTCATCCCCGCCAAGGCCTCGGCCTCGGGAAGATTTGGCGTTAAAACCGTGGCGCGCGGGATCATCAATGATTTAAGCGCTGCCATCGCTTCATCGGCAAGCAATGAGCCGCCGCCTTTGGCCACCATTACCGGATCAACCACCACCGGAACCTCGGGGGCTTCCTGGGCCAGGGTATCACATACAGCCTCGATGATATCCGGGCTATGCAGCATACCGATTTTAATGCAATCCGCACCGATATCACTGAGCACGACTTGCATTTGCTCAGCAACAAATGATGCCGGGGCATCGTGAATACCAAAAACGCCTTGGGTGTTTTGGGCCGTAAGCGCTGTAATTGCCGTCATTGCAAAGCCATCCAACGCAGTGACGGCTTTAATATCGGCCTGAATACCGGCACCACCACCGGAATCTGATCCCGCGACAATAAGAACGCGACCTTTCAACTTTCTCTCCCTGGTCTTAAATTTTTATTACGCTGCCGCTGCCCGTTCGATCTCGCTGGCGATGTCATCGACAATGTGACTGATCAGCGCCGCATCTTCGCCTTCCGCCATGACTCGAACCAGGGGCTCGGTGCCGGATTCACGGATGAGAATACGCCCCGCATTTTGCAATTTAGCTTCACCCGCCGCGATAGCTTGTTTGACGCTTGTGGTTTCCCAATTGGCTTCGGTGCTAACTCTAACATTTTTCAAAAGTTGCGGTAGCGGTTCAAACATGCGGCAAACTTCGCTGGCGGGGCGCTCTGACGTGCAGATAACAGCCAGCACCTGCAACGCCGCGATCAAGCCATCGCCCGTAGTACTGTAATCAGACAGTACGATGTGGCCGGATTGTTCGCCGCCTAAATTAAAGCCATTGGCGCGCATGTGCTCAACAACATAGCGGTCGCCAACTTTGGTCCGCACCAGCGAAAGCTTCAATTCCTCTAAAAAACGTTCAAAGCCGAGATTGGACATTACGGTCGCAACCACACCGCCACCGGTGAGCCGGCCTTCACGTGACCAATACTCGGCCACAGCCGCCATGATCTGATCGCCATCAACCATTTTGCCATACTCATCCGAGACCAAAACGCGATCAGCATCGCCGTCCAAAGCAATGCCGATATCGGCATTGTGCGCCGCCACTTGCGCCTGCATAAACTCGGTCGAGGTGGAGCCACAGCCTGAATTGATATTATAGCCATCTGGATCAACGCCGATTGGGATGACTTCGGCACCGAGCTCCCACAGCACTGTCGGCGCAACTTTATAAGCCGCACCGTTGGCGCAATCGACAACGATCTTTAAGCCATCGAGTGTCAAGCCGCGCGGGAATGTGCGTTTAACGAATTCGATGTAGCGGCCTTGAGCATCATCGAGACGCAGAGCGCGTCCCAGTTCTTCCGGGGCAGCTAAATCACCGTTCATCTCGCCATCAATACGGTTTTCTATTTCAAGCTCGACTTCGTCCGACAGCTTATAGCCGTCAGGGCCGAAAAGTTTGATGCCGTTATCTTGGAACGGATTGTGCGAAGCTGAGATCATGACGCCGAGATCAGCACGCAAGCTGCGGGTGAGCATGGCAACTGCCGGCGTCGGTATCGGCCCGACCAAAATCGGGTCCATACCGGCAGCGACAAATCCAGCCGTTAAGGCCGGCTCAATCATATAGCCAGACAGACGGGTATCTTTGCCGATCACCACACGGTGACGATAATCGCCACGGGTAAAATGCAGCCCTGCGGCCATACCGACTTTGAGGGCAGTTTCGGCTGTCATCGGCTCCAAATTTGCAGTGCCGCGGATACCGTCAGTTCCAAAGAGTTTGCGTATCATCAATCTATTTCAATCGGAGAATTAAAGCGCTCACGCTGAGACACTTCTAATATAGTCTCAGCAAGGCGTCACCTAACTTTTTGTTGCAGATTCTTACGCCCCTTCAAGACGAAGCGCAGCAAGGGCGTCACGGGTTTCAGCGACATCGTGAACGCGGACGATTTCAGCACCGTTGAGGATTGATTTTACCGCTACGGCAAGTGATTCGGGCAGCCGTTCTTTTGGTTTTTTATGCTTGCCGAACTTGCGCGATAAGCCAACCAAGATCGGACAATCAAGTGCTTTTAGCTGATCCAGATTGTCGATGAGTTCGAGATTGTGATCGCGAGTCTTACCGAAACCAAATCCTGGATCGATGGCGATACGTGCTTTGTCGATACCAGCGGCAACGCAGACGTCTATACGCTCACTTAAATAGCTGCTGACTTCATCAACGACATTTTCATAAACCGGATTGTCCATCATTGTCGCCGGCTCACCCTGCATATGCATCAGCACAATTGATGCCTGGCTTTTGGCCGCAACTTCGAGAGAACCCTCGCCTTCCAGGGCCGAGACATCGTTGAGAATATTCGCACCGGCGTCTAAGGCGCTGGTCATAACATCGGCGTGGCGGGTATCAATCGATATTACCGCACCGGTCTTGGCGAGGCCTTCGATAACCGGCAGCACGCGCTTAGCTTCTGCAATTGAGCCGACCGGTTGTGCTCCGGGACGCGTCGACTCTCCACCGATATCGAGAATATCCGCGCCATCAGCCAGCAGCTTTTTACCGTGATCTATTGCGGTGGCGGCATCAAAAAAATCACCCCCGTCAGTGAAACTGTCAGGGGTGACATTAACTATGCCCATAATGAGTGGACGATCTAGCAATAAATTGGCGAAGCTGCGCACCAAAGACGTTTAGCCTTCAGGTTGCGGCTCAGGCGTGAAATCGCCACCACCGGTATCTTTATCCTGATCTTTTTTCGCCGCAGCGCCACTTGAAGGAACAGAAGTTTTTGCGTGTCCTTCTGATGGGTCATCATCGGCATCCGGCCGGAAAATCGGCTCGCCTCTAAGCAGCGCATTAACTTCACTGCCGCTCAGCGTTTCATATTCAAGTAAGGCCTGGGCAAGCTGCTCAAGATCATCACCTTTCTCCGTTAATACCTTGCGGGCAACTTCTTCGGCTTCTTCGATCAAGCGGCGCACTTCTTCGTCGATTAATTTCGCTGTCGCGTCCGATACATTTTTATGACGCGCTACCGAATGGCCGAGGAAAATTTCCTCGTCATTGTCAGTATAGCGCAAAGGTCCAAGCTTATCGCTAAAGCCGTATTCCGTGACCATGCGGCGGGCCATATCGGTGGCCTGCTGGATATCGTTGCCGGCACCCGTGGTTACATTTTCTTCACCAAAGGTAATCTCCTCAGCCAACCGGCCACCGAACATTACCGCCAGCTTGGATTCAAGCTCAAGCTTAGAATAGCTGTATTTGTCACGTTCAGGCAGCGACATCGTCACACCCAAAGCGCGGCCGCGTGGAATGATGGTCACTTTATGCAGTGGATCGTGTTTCGGCACATTGATGCCGACAATAGCGTGGCCGGCTTCATGATAGGCGGTTAGCGCTTTTTCCTCATCGGTCATCACCATGGAGCGCCGCTCGGCACCCATCATGACTTTATCTTTCGAGGCTTCAAAATTGGCCATGGTAACCATGCGCCCGCCGGGACGCGCCGCCAACAGCGCTGCTTCATTAACTAAGTTTGCGAGATCGGCACCAGAAAAACCAGGTGTGCCGCGGGCAATGACTTTGGCATCAACATCAGGGGCAACCGGAACTTTCCGCATATGAACTTTGAGAATTTTTTCGCGGCCCACGATATCCGGATTAGGCACAACAACTTGTCTGTCAAAACGACCAGGGCGCAGTAGCGCCGGATCAAGCACGTCGGGGCGGTTGGTTGCAGCTAGTAGGATTACGCCTTCATTGGTCTCAAAACCATCCATCTCGACCAGCATTTGGTTGAGGGTTTGCTCACGCTCATCATTGCCGCCGCCAAGACCGGCGCCACGATGACGGCCAACCGCATCGAGCTCATCGATGAAGATAATGCAGGGCGCATTCTTTTTTCCTTGTTCAAACATATCGCGGACGCGGCTGGCGCCAACACCGACAAACATTTCAACAAAGTCCGAACCGGAAATGGTAAAGAATGGCACATTAGCTTCACCGGCAATGGCACGTGCCAGCAGAGTTTTACCGGTGCCCGGAGGGCCCACCAGCAAGCAACCTTTCGGAATTTTACCGCCGAGGCGTTGGAATTTGGCGGGATCTTTAAGGAAATCGACAATTTCCTCCAGTTCCTGCTTGGCTTCGTCAATACCGGCAACATCGTCAAAGGTCACGCGACCTGTTTTTTCAGTCAGCAATTTGGCCTTTGATTTGCCAAAGCCCATGGCTTTGCCACCCCCGCCTTGCATTTGCCGCATAAAGAAAATCCAGACACCAATCAGCAACAGCATCGGGAACCATGAGATCAAAATACCAAATATGGACAATTCATCTTCAGCCGGAACCGCTTTAATATGAACGCCTTTTTTGCTCAAATTAGGGATCAGCGACGGATCATCCGGCAGATAGGTGCGGAACTCGCGGCCATCACCATAGTGACCGGTAACTTTCTTACCTTGAATGGTAACATCTCGCACATCGCCACTATCAACAGCACCGATGAAATCTGAAAATGCCAAGGACTGCTGCGAGCTCTTATTGGGCGAGCCTTGAAACATGTTAAACAGCGTAAAGATAAGCAACGCGATGATGACCCAAAGGGCCATATTTTTCCGGAAATTCAACTTATTTCCCTTTCTTAATAAAACCGCCGCACGGTAATTTGTTCAAATGACACTCTAATTATTAGAGATAGTGCAAAATTCTTTAATCTCAAGAGGTCAGACAGAGTTCCCTACACGAATTATCGCCCCATTTCCAGGTTATTTAGAGAGATTATTAATTTGCGGCAGGTTAAGAAACTCAACTTTAACTATTCGCAATCCATTAGCATCACTATTTTCGCGCCGAAAATTAAGGTGTGGAACGGCAATAACACCCGATTGATCAAACAATGCCGGAAGGGTCAAGCGAACCGGATAAGGCAAAGAAATTTCCCTAAGTTCTGGCCTTTTCTGCAAGATTTCCGCCCACCCCTTTTTACCCAGTGGGGCCAGATAAACTTTATTTCCCCAAGCGCCTCTAATTTCTATATCAAACAGGTTGTCCCAGATAAAATCGTCCCGTGTGGTAATCTGTCGGCTCGAAATCCCCCGCATTTCACGGCAGATCATAATTTCGTTACTTTTTTCGCTAAATCGGCAGCCACCGAGAGTAAATCCCCGGAAATTATTCTCTTTTAATTGCTTTACCGCCCTCACCAATCGGTCGCGGCGCGGCGGATAGGTTTTGCCGCCAAAAATTTTAGTCAGCCGCACCAGAATACGTTCGATAATTGGCTCCGGCAATTGCCCGAGCACATCTCCGCGCGCAACACCGTAGCCTTCCGGATAAATCTGCACGGCTTCATTCATAAACACCGCGACAATTTCAGCGGCTAAATTCCGGAGGTCAGCAAAGTGATCAATTAGGCTACCGAGGCGAACGGCATCTAGACCTTTGTGCTCTAACGCCGTGACGAGCTTTCGCATTTTGGTTCGACGATAAGCGGGATTTTGGTTTGATGGGTCTTCAATCCAGTCCTGGTCCATTGCGCTGAGAGTTTCCTTCAAGCGTATTTTCGAAACCGACAACAACGGCCTCAACAACCAAATCCGGCTCACCTTGGTTTCAGCCGCCATGCAGGCGAGGCCATCCAGACCACTGCCCCGCTCGGCCCGCAGTAAGAACGTTTCAACCTGATCTTCCAGATGATGTGCGGTCATTAAGGCAGCGACACTGTTTTTGCGGCACCATTCCGCCATCAAGGCGTAACGCGCTTCACGGGCTGCCGCCTGAATACCTGACGATGGTTTATCGCCCCGCCAAGGCAGGACATGATGGCGGATGCCTCTCGCTGCCATCCAATTGGCCACCGTTTGCGCTTCTGCCGCAGCCTCTGCACGTAAACCATGATCGACCGTTAAAGCGATAACCTGACGACCTTGCGTTTGGGCCCAACGGCCCGCCAGCAAACACAAGGCCATACTGTCCGCACCACCCGAGACAGCGATAGCAAACTGATTATTTTTTGAAATTGAGCTGGCAAACGGCGCCAACAGCCCGGCAAATTCTCGAGACGAGATGGCGTCGCTTGAGCGCGAATTATTTACAACCCGTGCGTCCAATTTCCCGCTTGAGCTGCTTTTTAATGTTTGCCGAAGCATCTGGATAATCCTGGCCGAGCTTACTAAAAGTCGCGCACGCGTCCGATTTTTTCTTCAAATTCGCCAACGACACGCCTAGCATTAATAATGTGTCTGGCGCTTTCGGGCCTTTCGGGGCTTGCTGAAAAGCGCGTAAAAAAGCTTCCGCTGCATCGCGGTAATTGGTCCGCACGTAATACGTTTTTCCCAGCCAATAGCGAGCGTTCGGGGTTAATTTATCTTCAGGATGTTTCTCTATGAATTCCCGCAAGGCCAATTCCGCATTGTCATAATCTGCTTTGCGCAATATGGAGAAGGCGAATTTGTACTGAGACGTCGGCGTGCCTTCCGGCAAAATTGATTTCTTGACGATAGCCGGTTGCGCTTGCGGCTGGACAGCGGCCTGGGTTGCCTGCGGCGCTTGGCCCTGTTGCAAGGTCTTGGCATCACGTTGCACTGAGCTTAAATCAGTTTCACTGATTTTGCCAAGTGTGCTTGGCGCACCTGAAGTCACCACCGGCCCACCTGTGGTTGGGCCGATTTGCTGAACGCCGGCTGTCCGCGGCACACCTGATACCGTTGGTGGGCCGAGCGGAGCTTGCACTTGTCCCGGTGCACCAGGACGTACTGCACCGCCCTCTAGACGCGTCAAACGAAAATCAATATCAACGACCAGCTTATCTAGCCGCGATTTCATCTGATCGACATTGTGGTTCATGCTTTCGATCGTATTGGTGGTGTTCTGTAATTCGCCCTCAAGCTGCGACAGCCGTTCCTCGAGGCGGATAATATAGGCTTTGCTGCTGGCCGGTGTTGCTGCCGGTTGAGAGGTCACCAGCTTGGGTGCAGACACTGCAGATTTGGGAGGTGTACCACCTTTATAGACTTGGCGATTGAGCGTTTGAATATCCCGTTCCAAACGGTCCAGCTTGGAAACCAGCGCATCTATATTTTTGTCTTGCGCCTGCACGCCAGCGGCATTTGTGACAATGCCTGCGACTAAAAAGGCCGCCATCACAAACCTGGCGAATGGAAAATATCTCTTCATTTTTGATAACGCTCTTTGGTTAATGTCTGCAATAACTTTTAATAGGCGATTATAGCGCATCTTGACCAGTAAAATTGGCTAAATAATGGCAAGAATTAAATCGCCAGATATGCATACCTAAACGGCAAGACGCCCGCCGCCCCGAAAAATCCGGGATGGCAGGCGTCTTTAAACGCTTCGATCAGTATTGGTTAGCTGCCAGCGCCAGCTACAGTGGTTACACCGCGGCGATTCTGTGACCAAGATGATTCTTCATGGCCCAAAGCAACCGGACGTTCTTTACCGTAAGAAATCGTATTGACGCGATTTGGGCTGATCCCCAAAGCAACCAAAAAGTCTTTTGCTGAATTGGCACGGCGTTCGCCGAGTGCTAAGTTGTACTCGCGGGTGCCGCGTTCGTCACAATGACCTTCAATGGTAATGTTGACGCTACCATATTTTTTAAGCCAGGCAGCTTGTTTCTCCAAGGTAGACCGCGCATCAGAGCTAAGATTAGATTTGTCGAGGGCAAAGAAAACACGATCACCAACATTGACGACCAAATCTTGCGACGAACCAGGCGTAATTGAAAAGCCTTTTGGTGGGCCTTTTTTCTTGCCTTTTTTCGCCATTTGTTTGCCATCGCCCGAGCCTTTGCCCGATTCCGTTGATGTAGACTCGCAAGCCGCAACAAGGAAAAGCGCTGCAATCACAACTGCTAAATTTCTAAATTTCATATTTTTGGTACCCCTGATCGGAACGTTCGTTAAAAAAAAACCGCAAACCGCGACCTTTCGCGTCTTGCACTAAGTCGTTATTTAGCACAATCGTCACAAATTACGACACAAAAATGCATCAAATGACTGAAAAATCATTGACTTATAGACTATAAGCAACCGCAACTACGGAATCAAGGGGGACCATGCAGGATCAGATGCATCCATTGGTGTTACCATTTCCCGCTCATTATGCCCTGTTAGATCAATCGAATAGAGTTTAGAGACCTTGCCACCTTTCTTACTAATAGGTGTTTCCCTAAAAAACATGATAACGCGGCCATTCGGCGCCCAAGTCGGCGATTCGACCAAAAAACCTTCGGCCAGCAGACGTTCGCCTTTGCCATCGTTATCCATTACACCAATGAAAAACTTACCGCCGGTTATTTTGGTGAAAGCGATCAAGTCGCCCCTGGGCGACCACACCGGCGTTGCATAACGGCCTCGGCCAAAACTGATTCGCTTGGCCCGTCCACCATTGGCGCTCATGATATAAAGTTGCTGGCTGCCACTACGGTCAGAATTAAAGACCACTCTTTTGCCGTCTGGCGAATAATGCGGCGAAGTATCAATTGCGGAGTGTTTGGTTAGGCGCTTTTGGGCGCGGGTGCGCAAATCCATTGTATAGATTTCGGTATTGCCATCTTTCGCCATGCTCATGATAACTTTATTGCCATCCGGTGAAAAGCGTGGCGCAAAGGTCATGCCCGGGAAATCGCCGAGTAATTCCTGCCGCCCTGAATCGATATTAAAAATATAAACTCTCGGCACATTACCATGATAGGACATGTAGGTGATTTCCTGGCGGCTCGGCGAAAAGCGGGGCGTTAGGACAAGCGCGCTGCCATCAGTTAAAAAATGATGATTTTCACCGTCTTGATCCATAATCGCCAGGCGCTTGATGCGGCGATCACCCCGCCCCGTCTCAGCAATATAGACCACGCGGGTATCGAAATAGCCGTTTTCACCGGTTACGCGTTTGTAAATCGCGTCAGCTATAATATGGGCAATGCGCCGCCAGTTCTCAGCAACCGTCGAATAAACGCGGCCCACCATCTGCTGCTCGGCGAAAACATCCCAGAGACGAAATTGAACTTTCAATTTATTGCCGCCTTCCAATTGCACCATGCCTTGCGATAAGGCTTGCGCTTTCAAGAGCCGCCAATTGCCGAATTTAGGCACCGTATCAAGCGAGCTTTCAACATCGATAAAGGCCTTGGAATCGATCGCTGCAAACAGTCCAGAGCGCACCAGATCAGCCTTGATCACATTGGCAATATTGCGGCCGATATTTTGTTCTTTGGCCGAAGCTCCCAACAAATTTGTCACCGCTACCGGGATCGGCTTGACCACACCCCGGGTAATATCAACCCGCAGTTCGGCGCGTGCTGGCAGGGCGGCTATCAGCAGAAAAAGGGATGCAAAAAGTAGATGCCCGATATGTTGATTTATTTTGATCATAACCCCACCCGGTTTTCGGCCCACTGTAGTATGCTTTGTATAGTTTGGGTCTTTGATTTATACGAAATCATTCTATTTATCTACCTAACATTTCTCGCGGATTAAAGGTAAGAGTTAAATCCTTCCAGACCGCATATTTATCGGCTGGTAACTTATAGGGCTGGCAGCTTGGATTTAAGACCGCCCGCAAGGCGCTTTCTCCAGCGGCCAGACTAAAGGGATCTTTTTGCAACTCGTTTTTGTTGGTAATCCTGGCGTTCGAGACATTGCCATCCGAGCGTAGCGCCACCTTAATTTCAACATGGATATTTTGCGCATCTTTCGAGCCCGCACGGACGATCCAGCACGGCTCCATGGTCCGGCGCACAATATTGATCATCGCATGTTGCTCGCTCATTGAGATTTTTCGATCCGGATTAAATTCTGTCGGCTTGCGGGTCAAAGACTTGGACAGCCGCGCCATAAGATCCTCTTCGGCTTTGGTCTTCTGTTTTTTCGGCTTCTCTTTTTTCTTCACAACAGGTTTTTCCAACGACTTTTCCAGGTTTTTCAAAACCATGGCAAAGCGATCCGGCGGCTTTGGCTTACGGCGTGGCTTTGCTTTCACCAAACTTGGCGGCGCTTTCGGCTTGGGTTTGGCCTCGACTTTTGGCTTGGGCTTGAGCTTGGGCTTCGGCTCTGGTGGTGGTGGCACAACAGCAACTTCCGGCTCTTGGGCTGGTGGCGGTGGGGCAGGTGCCGGCGGTGGTGCTTTTTTTACTTTTGGCGCCGGGGGCGGCTTCGGCGGCTGCTTTTTGACTTTTTTCTCAGGCTTCTTTGGCGGCTCAGGCGCTGACGGCAAATTAGTTTTAAAATCAACCGGCACGATCTCGACCACCATCGGGATATCCTGCAGCACCGGTGGCTTGCGGATAGCCGGCAAACCGTAAACACCAAGCACCATCACCACGACATGCAGAAAAGTTGAAAGCAGAACACTTGAACGCATCAAAACTATTTCTTCCCAGAATTACTTTGTGTTTTCTTGCGGGACTTCTTCCTGGAAGTTTTATTAGCGCCGGATTGTGGCATTTCCGTGATCAAGGCGACTTTTCTAAATCCTGCTGCATTCAGCGTGCCCATCACCTGCATGACGCGGCCATACTCAATTGCTTTGTCGCCGCGCACGAAAATACGGACATCGGGATTGGCGCCAGTGATGGCGATCAGCCGGGGTGCGAGCACTGATAATTCAATTTCTTTGTCTTGGAGAAAAATCTGACCGCTGGCGCTGACGGTAACGGCGAGCGGCTCAACTTGATCCTGGATCAAGCCAGCCTTGGTTTTTGGCAGATCAACTTGGACCCCAACAGTTAGCAGCGGCGCGGTCACCATAAAGACCACCAGCAGCACCAACATGACATCAAC
>JABIIH010000036.1 GCA_018649245.1 Rhodospirillaceae bacterium
TCCGCTTGCAAGCGCGCGATTTTTGCCTGCATAGCTTGAGCTTCGGCCTCGGCTTTTTCCTTGGCTTGGCGTTCGACCCTTAATTTTTCTTGATTTGCAGCCCGGCGTTGCTGGAATTGGGCACCGCGGGGTCCGAGGCCACCGCGCTCCGCTAAGTGAGGGGGTGGTGGACGGCGGCGGATTGGGGCGGCACCATCTTTGACGACTTTTACCGTGCCGGTGCAGCCATTATCTTCAATATAGAAAATTCCATCAAATTGAGGGCCGTCAAACTTACCTTTGACGGTAATTTGACGATCATTATTTCTGCCAACTAATCCGTGTGCCTTGGCTTCCCCGTCGTCTTCAATTTCACCATTAATCTCCACTTTTCCGCGACGGGAAGAATAAGAAAAAGTAACTTTGCCATTGCGGATGTGAGCACGAATGCCCCATTCATTGCTGCGGCAATCAGCGTTTTTACCGGCGGTGAAGAAGCCACTCCAGCGACCGCTGAGATCATCGACCGAGGCTAGGGTGGGGGAGGTCACCGCAATACTGGCTGCGGCAACCACACTGAGCGATAGAAATTTAGATAAACGTGGGATCATTTGCTTATCCTTCAATTAAACTTGCCTGAGTTTAGCTGTTTTTTAAAAATTTGTCTGTGAAGTCAATCACAATCTAACCTAAGCCGCATTTGAGAGTTTTTCCCGGCCATGTGGGCGGTCTAGACCTAATTCCGGGCCTTTGGGCACAATGCCGTTGGTGGCAATCGGCCCACCATGCGAATAAATGCGTTTTTTCATCAGTTCGACATTGCTGACTGCGGCAATGCCCGCTGTCTGATAAAGATCACGCAAATAACCCGACAAATTGGGATAGTCCTCCAAGCGCCGTTTGTTGCATTTATAGCCCAGATAATAAATGGAATCGAAGCGAATGAAGCTCGGATAAAGCCGTAGATCGGATTCCGTTATCTGATCACCACAGAGATAACGTTGTGCCGCCAAGATGCTTTCTAGTTTGTCAAAAGTCGCAAATAGAATTTCAAAGGACTCTTCATAAGCTTGCTGGCTTTTCGAGCGGCCACAGCCGTTTACCGCGTCATTCACGCCATCCAAAATGAGCTGGTTCATTTCGTCGATCTTACCCAGTAATTCTGGTGGACATAAATTCGGCGTGCCTGCGGTGAATTCAGCAAATTCTGAATTAAACATGCGGATGATTTCAGAGGATTCGTTGTTGATGATGGTTTTTTCCTGCGCATCCCACAGCGTTGGCACACTGACTTTGCCGGTGTAGTCAGGATCCGCGAGGGTATAAATTTCATGCAATTGGCGCACTTCGGCGTCGGTGCCGGGTACTTTGTGGGTTGCGCCTTCGAAACCCCAGCCGCCACCGTCTGGATTTTGGGCTGTTTCATGTTTCTTTATGATGTCTTCGAGTTTTTTCACAACTCGAAAAAGCTCGGTGCGGTGGGCCCAGGGGCAGCCGGTTGAAGAATACAGATGATAGCGGTCAGGCTCCGCTTTAAAGCCGGATGAGCCATCAGCGGTTATGAAACGGCGAAATATAGAAGGCTTTTTTAGGTAGCTGCCATCGGCTTGAATTTCGCTGAGGATATCCTCATCACTCCAGACACCATCAATAAGTTGGCCCATTTGATATACTCCTCAATTTATTGAAGAGTATATCAAACGGTGTTTTCGGGAAAAGCCTTTTTGGAATTTCAGCGCAACCTGTTACTTCATGTTCAAAGGAACAGCATGAACCATGTGTTTGGTTCAGTCTTCAGGCGGCTCTTCGGCATAAACTTTCACCAACTCCTCGACATTGTTGATACCGGTGTAGCAGAACACCAAAAAACCTGGTGTATCGAGTAAATTATAAGCGCCGTGGATTTCACCCCGAGGAATGTAGACAAAATCCCCCTCTTTAAAATCCATTTCCTGAAGATCGTCATCCGGTCCGATCAGGAGCTTATCGTGACCTTTGATCTTGTACATGGCCAGATCGCCATTGACGTGGTGGTGTCGATAGTTGCGTCCGCCGGGCGGCATGATCGATGTACCCATCACCATACCGGCATCTTTCACCGTCTCATCGTTGATGCCAAATCCGGTGACCAAGGAAGGTGCATATTCTAAATCTTCTCGTGCTTCACGTACCAGAACAGTCTTCATTTTATCTCCCCCATTTTAAAAAAAACGACACCGCCATTCAATTGACTGACGGCGCCTCGACAAAAGTGCGTTGCAGATCATTAATTCGCTCGACACCAACATAAGTAAAAATAATCGTGCAGGTTTCGGGCGCAGTGTTGTTCAGAGTAAAAATCTCTCCTCGCTCGACATAGATAAAATCTTTGTCGTCGAAGGTATCGGTTTCGGCATCATGTTTAGGGCCGGTGATCAGATTACCGGACCCTCTGACGATAAACATCGCTAAATCAGCATTGATGATAAACTGACCGCAAGTGCGGGTTCCGGGTTTAAGGTGAAAGCGGCCCATGATCATTCCGGGTGTTGGCGCGACATCGCCGGTCACGCCAATCTCAGCCAGCGCCGGCGGCAACAGGTCTAAGTTCTCCAGCGGTTCTTTGACGTTAACGAGCATTGACCAGCACCCCTATTCTTTTGAATCGACCGGCGGTTGCCATTGCGGCTCCATATAAACGATGCCGGCATCCGCAAGCGAATTTACGCCCGGATAAACGAACACCAGTTCATTGGCTTCACCAGAGCCAATGGCACCGTGAATTTCGCCGGGCGGGATATAGTTGAAATTACCCTCATTAAAAGAGATTTCGGTTTTGTCGTGATCGGGCCCGCACAGCATTGTGTCATTGCCTTTAATCTTGCACTGACCGGCTCCGCTATGCGGATGATAGTGACGCTGATTTTGCATATCCGGACCGGACCGGGTGTAGCCCATGACGAGACTGGCGTTTGGCACAGTCGCCGCCGTGATGCCGTAAAAAATTTCGCACGGCGGTTCGGCATTGGTGTTAGCCAGCAGATCCTTGAAGTGAATGATTGTTGCCATGAGGCAATTTCCCGTTTCGATTAAAACCGATCATTAAACCTGACAGGTGATATCTGTGCGGTCAAATGATATAAACTATCAATTATATAAGTAAAAATTATATACTGAAAACCAGCACTCGCCCCGCGGTCTATTCTAACTTAACCCAAGAAATGACCGCCCGGCGCGGGTTCGGGCAATGTCCCAATTGATGCCGTATTGGCGCGTGCCGGCGGTACTGTCGCGTAGACAACGCAGCAAATCGTCCTCCATTGAGAGATCACTGGCGCCGGCGGCATAAGACAGTCTTTCGATCGCATTATGTGCCAGTATGGCGGCGTGGCTATTAGCCAAGGCGATATGAGCGCTGTCATCACCGGTGCCGCGTTTGGGCCAATGATGATTTTCGATGCCCATCCCGGCTTGATCCGGCCAGACACCGTGCTCAAAGCCACCCGATCCGCTGGCTGGCGGTGCTTTTTCCAAGGTAATCATGAGGTCTTTCAAGTGACTACGAATGAGACAACGGGCAGCGTCAATCTCGGCCGCAGCTTCGCCGATGCGCATTTGTAGGCTCTGAAAATCCGCTACACTTACGCCCGCCCGTGAGCGCCGTGATTTCATTTTATCAGCAAAGATTTCTAGCGCGCCCGAAGCCAGACCCACCAATACAGTGGATAGACCAAACGGCACACCAAGCCCGGTTGTCCGATACATCGGGCCATCGATGATACCACCGGAAGGCGGTTTGTTGGGGCTGCGTGAACGATGATCGGGTACAAAAATATCATCGTATTTAATGTGATGACTGCCGGTGCCATTGAGGCCAATGGAGTGCCAGCTATCCATGATCACGACATCTTTAATGGGTAGCACCGGGCCGAGTATTTCATCGGAATCATCGACTGGCGCACCACCAACGATTACCCAATCAGCATGAAGACAGCCGCTGGCAAAAGTTGATATACCGCTGCCGATATAGCCGCCGTCGACTTTCTTGAAGCTACCCGATTGATGTTTTGATGCAGCAATCAATGCGTCGGGATTTTCCTGCCAAATTTCATCCATCGCATCGATGCCAATGCGATTGACCAGGAGCGGGTGCTGACCGAGCACGGAAAATACCCAGCCGCTTGACGCACACCCGCTCCCGATCTTCATGACAACTTCGCCGAAGACCTCCCAGCCCAGCTCGTACCCCCCGTACCGACGCGGTTTGGTGATCTCAAATAAGCGGTTGTCGATGAGTTCTTGAATGGTTGCTTCGGGAATGCGGCCGGATTGATCGCATTCGAGAGCCCGTTCACGGAGCCGCGGTATCATATCGTGCGCGGCTTCAATTAACTGTTCCCCAGTGGGCGTGTTCTTATCAATTTTCATTTTTTAAATTATCCCCAATATACGAAATTACGAGACATAAGCTGAACGAACCGCTATAGTCAGTCAAATGATATATATTACGTTTTATATAAATTAAAATTATGCAGCATTTGACCCGCCAGTTACTCCATTTGGTTGCCGTAATTGATCACGGTTCCCTGTCGCGCGCTGCCGATGCTTTGAATTTAACCCAGCCGGCGTTGTCCCGAAGTATTCGGTTTTTAGAGACCGAATTTGACGGCAGACTTCTTGATCGCGGCCGGGAAGGCGCCAAAGCGACCAAGCTCGGTGAAGTTTTATATATCCACGGTAAAAACATTCTCGCCTCGCTGGACCGGGCTGCGGCGGATGTTCAGGCATGGCATCAGCACGACAGTGGCCATATGATCATTGGCTCGACATCTTTACCGGCGGTTCACTGTGTGCCTGATGCAATAGCGTCGTTTCTCGCCGAGCGGCCTAAGGTGGGGCTGCGCTTCGAGGTGCGACCGATGACCGAATTGATGGCCATGCTGCGCCAGGGATCGCTTGATTTATTCGTCGGTGCCTTGGCAATTGAGCGACCGCCTGAAGGGGTAGAAACGACAATCCTTTTAGATGAACGCATGGCGGTGCTTGCCGGACCACAGCATCCGTTGACCAAAAAACGCAAACTCAAATATAGCGATCTAGCGGAATACCCTTGGTTGTTGACGCCCAAGGATACCGAACTGCGCCAACAAGTCGATGCGGCATTTATGGATATCGGTTTAACCAATGTTGAAATTGCCGTTGAAACGGTAGCAACGGCTGCACTTATGCCACTGCTGGAACATGGTAATTATCTGACAATCCATTCGAATTATTTGCTGGCGCCCGATATCAAAGCCGGAAAATTAGTTCTCTTGATGGATAATGTTGCCGGCACGCGGCGGTCCCTGGCCGCATTTCATCGTCCAGCAATTGAAATGACGCCGTTGATTGGTAGCTTTATCGACCATCTCAAAAATTTTGTGGCGTTAAATTATGGCAAAAAGTCCGATTAACACGGTTAAACTTTATCTAATATTTATTTATAGATAGATCATAATTTATTATTTGACCTTATGGTTCGTCTTCTCCATGGTTTCACCGATATTCGGACCAAATTTAATCGCGAAAATTGCCTGCTGGTCAATTTCCCGACAGATTTGGATATTCAGATTTAATGTATGCTGAATTGACTTTAGGCAGCCGTTGAACCTAAGCTGCTTCAACAACAATAATTAGATTTAATTTATAGTTCTAATAATGGGGAGACATATCACATGAAACGTATTTCATTTATTTCATTAGGCGTGGCCGCCGCCGCAATGTTGGCGACCACCGGCCTTTCTACAACGGCTAAGGCTCAATATTATAAAGGTAAAACTATTGAGATCATCGTCGGATTTTCCGCTGGTGGTACCGATTTGGCGGCGCGTATTATTGCTCGACGGCTGTCAAAATATATTCCGGGAAATCCAAGCATCGTGGTTAAAAATATGCCGGGTGCCGGAAGTCTTAAGGCACAGAATTTCATTTTTGAGCGGGCCAAGCCAAATGGCTTAACCATCGGCTTTAATCCGTTCCAAGTGTTGGCACAGATTACCGGTCGTAAAGGTGTGCGTTTCAGCTATCCCAAATTTACCTTCATTGCCGGTGTTAAGGGACCTGCCTTTATCGTCGTTGCCCGTAAAGATATTGCGCCGGGTGGTTTAAACAAGCCATCTGACATCAAAAAAATTAACAAAAAAATGAGCTACACCGGACGTAACCCACTGCATGCTATTGATGTCGTTTCGACAGCTGCCTTTGATATGCTTGGCATGAAACATATTTATGTGCCTGGTTTCCGAGGCTCGGCCTCGATCACGACGTCGCTGGCGCAAAGTGAAACAAATATTACCGGTGCCGGTTCAGTTCATTGGCTGAAACATCTGACACCTCGTTTGGTTCAAAAAGGTCAACTTGTTTCACTATTCCAGTTTGGTGCACTTCAACCGGACGGATCTTTAAAGCGTGACCCGGCCTATCCGACTGTGCCGTTATTTGAAGAGTTCTACGCTAAAGCGATTGGCGGCAAACCATCCGGCGAGCTTTATGAAGCGTACCAATTTGCCGATAAAATGCAGGGTACGGCGAACTTCATCGTTGCTGGACCGCCGAACATGAATCAGGAAGCTGCCAAAATCCTTCGGGTCGCTTATAAAAAGGCCATGAATGATCCAGCAACCATTGCCGAAGCAAAAAAAGCGGTATTAAACCCGTATTTGCACATTGGCTTTAAACGTGCTTCCAAAGTGATGGAAGATTTGGCCAATGCTGATCCAAAAATCGTAAATTACTGGAAAGCCAGAACTGCGGTTCAATTTGGTGCCAAAAAACATAAAGCTAAGAAAAAATAGGCATCAATTAAAATATGATTGTTAACGTCGGCATCGCTTACCCCGGTGCCGACGTTTTTAATTCATATAAAAAAAGAATGACGGGGGATAGGTATGTTTGAGGCATTTGTCGATGGTCTTGTTTTGGTCTTTCAATGGCCGGCCATCGGTTTTCTATTTTTTGGCGTACTGATCGGTATCTGGCTAGGCGCCGTGCCAGGGCTCGGCGGCGTCATCGGTCTCGTGCTTTTACTGCCTTTTACCTTTGATATGGATCCGGTGCCGGCGATCGCCTTGTTGCTCGGCATGTATTCAGTGACGACCACTAGTGACACCATCGCCTCGGTTTTACTGGGAATCCCCGGCACCGCTGCGTCGCAGGCGACAATTCTTGATGGCCATCCATTGGCGAAGAAGGGCCATGCCGCGCGCGCCTTTGGCGCGGCCTTTACGGTTTCTGCTTTCGGTGGCGTTTTTGGCGCGCTCATTCTGGCCGTCTCCTTGCCGCTGATATTACCGATTATTTTGGCTTTTTCAAAAGCTGAACTTTTTATGTTGGGCGTGTTGGGCCTAACCATGGTGGGTTCGCTCACCGGACAATCGGTGATGAAAGGCCTGACCGTCGCCTTCTTAGGTCTTCTCATGTCAACAGTTGGCTACGGCGAAACAATGCCGGTGCCGCGGTTTAATTTTGGTTTGGATTATCTGCTGGATGGGCTGCCACTCATTCCGGTCGTGCTTGGGTTATTTGCCATTCCAGAGCTCATTGAACTCGCGGTTAAAAATACGTCAATTTCAAGCGTGCCGCGTGAGGAAGCCGTCGGTGGCAATATGTACGAAGGTGTTAAGGATGCCTGCCGCGAATGGTGGTTGGCTGTTCGTTGCGCCATCATTGGCACCTATGTTGGTATGTTGCCGGGACTGGGCGGCGCGATTGTCGATTGGGTCGCCTATGGCCATGCCGTGCAAAGTTCCAAAGACAAATCAAAATTTGGTGACGGCGATATCCGCGGTGTGATCGCACCCGAA
>JABIIH010000273.1 GCA_018649245.1 Rhodospirillaceae bacterium
CACCAAAAGCATTCCGGGTGATGAAGCCGCGGCCAAAATCGCTGATCCTGAAATGGCTGAGGATGCAGTGGCGCTTCAGCTGCCGGTTAAAGCGCCCGAAGGTCTGGAGAAACCCTATTTTGTCGCCGGCGATGGCGCCAAGCCTGTTAATATCTGGAAATGGAGCGCCGGGACCACCAATTCCCCAGCTAAAGTTAAACTCGCCAATGGCCAGGGTCTTGAGAAACTTGAGACCCGCGACGGCAAAACTGCCGGCCTGACCGCTCAGGGCGCTTACAAAAACGGCACTTGGCGGGTGGTGGTTAAACGCTCGTTGGCGACCTCTGAGACCGACAGCGATATTCAATTTGAGGAAGGCCGTTTCACGCCAATCGCCTTTGCTGCCTGGGATGGCAGTAATTCCGAGAAAGCGCGGAGCTACACCCTGACGACCTGGTATTGGTTGCTGTTAAAGCCGCCGACCAGCGCCAAGCCGATTATTTCCGGCATAATTGTAGCATTGCTGCTGTTTGGTCTGCTGGGTTGGTGGGCGCGCAACGCTGCCGCCAAGCGGGAAGGCTAGAAAATGCAAACAACGTCAAACACAGATACGGATAATACCCCGCGGCACGGCGTCATTCCGCGGATGTTTGGCGTAGCCTTGATTTTCATTGGCGCGTTGGATGCCATGCTGTCCTGGCGGGCCGGTAATGCGATCGAAAATTTCTACATTTTTCTGATCGCGGCGGGGTTGTTTTTTCTGGTGATTGGTCAAATTCGATCCAATTCCAGCAAAGATCAGAATAGCTCTAATTTGCAGGTTTGATCCACATCAAGGAAGGTACTTTAGAATCTCGCTAAATTTTACTTCTAAGGTAGGAGTTAGTTAAATGAATGTTTCCCAGGCGGCCAAACAGGCCGATACCAGCCCTGTATCTACTGCAGAAAATCGGTCGACTTTTTCGCGATTTCTGGTAGCGCTCGATGCCTCGGAATATGCCGACCACGCGCTTGCGCAAGTTTTGAATCTTGTTCCCTCAGTTGATGGCCAAATCACCGGTATTCATGCCTATGCAGCGCGCCTGCATGACGCGCGCTTTCGCCAAATGGAAGGCGGTTTGCCGGAACGCTATCTCGATGAAGAGGAAATGCAGTATCAGCGGGATGTGCATGATGATCTAATCACCGATGGGCTCTCGATCATTACCGATAGCTACCATGATGTCGCCAAATCCGAATGCGATGCGCGCGGACTTAAATTTCAGCGCCTCAGCCCGGAAGGTAAAAACTACAGCAAAATCATCGAAGCGGCTGAGACCGGTGACCATGATGTCTTGGCTTTAGGATCACTTGGTTTGGGCGCCGTGCCCGGCAGTTTGATCGGCACGGTGTGTGAGCGCGTGGTACGGCGCAGCCCGATCGATTGTCTGGTGATCCGCGACACGCAAAAAGAGATCGGTGATGGCCCAATTGTGGTCGCCATTGATGGCTCAGCTAAGTCTTATGGTGTTTTGAAACGTGGCTTTGAAATCGCCCGGCGTATCGATGCCGAAGTACATATCGTGTCTTCTTACGATCCTTATTATCATTATGTAGCGTTTAATAAGATCGCCAGCGTGCTCAGTGATGAAGCCGGTAAAGTTTTCCGTTTCCGCGAACAGGAAGCCCTGCACGAAGAGCTGATCGATGACGGCATCGCCAAGATCTATCAATCCAATCTCGAGATTGCCAATAAGATCGCCGATGAGGAAGGCGTCGAGGTGGTTAGCAAACTGCTTGAAGGTAAAGCTTTTAAAGTCATTTGCGATTATCTGAAAGAAGTAAACGCCAGCCTGTTGATGGTCGGCATGACCGGCGTGCATGCAGATCGCAGCCTCGATATCGGTGGTAATGCCGAAAATCTTTTACGTCTCTCGCCCTGTCATATTTGGCTCGGTCAGACCGAACATGTGCCGCCGATGGAAGTCGTTGCCGAAGAAACCATTTCGTGGAGCAATGAAGCGGAAGAGTTCTTGAAACGCGCACCAAGTTTTGTGCAGGATATGGCGCGAAAAGCGGTTAACCGCTACGCCCAGGAAAAGGGGCATACATTTATCACTCAAGATATTGTTGAGATTGTCGCCAACGATATGATGCCGGGCGGTGGGCGGTCAGCAGAACAGCTTGAAAAAGAGCAAACGGTTACCTGGTCGGCTTCCGCCGAGGCGCTGATCAAGCGTCATGTGGAATTGCCGATGGCGGCTAATATCAAGCTCCGGGCCGAAAAGAGGGCACGCCGTAACGACTCCTCGGAAGTGCTCGACGAGCATGTGCTGCCGTTCATCGATACCAGCGTTAATATCGAAGCCGGCGCAGAAGGCGAATTTGTCTGGGCCGCTGCGTCTTTGGCACGGTTATCCCGGGTGCCGGATGCGATGCGTGACGCCACGCGGTCCCGGATTGAAAGTGTCGCGCAGGAACGGGGCACGACGGAAGTGACGCTTGAAGTGGTTGAAGCCGGGCTTGAACAAGCGCGCGCGGCGATGAATGAAGCCATTGCTCAGAAAGATGACGAGCCGGCCGAAGCTGAAGAAAAGCCAGAAGATAAGAAGGGCTTTGTCTGTCCCTTTGCTGGAAATGCAAAAACCGAAACATCTGAGGAGGCAAAAGCCACTTTTGTTTGGGCCGAGGACGCTGAAGCCCGGATGGCCAAAATCCCGGCAGGATTTATGCGTGAGATGACCCGTCAACGGGTTGAAGTCTATGCCGAAAAGCACGAGATAGAAACCATCACCGAAGCCCTGGTCGAAGAAAAATATGCCGAATGGGCCAAGGGCTCAGCTAAGCAAAAACGCCAGATGGCGTGGGACGAAGATGCCCTCGCGCGGGTTCAGCGCATTCCTGATTTTGTCCGCGGCATGGTCGAACTTGAGATCGAACGTTGTGCCCGTGAACTTGAGTTGGATCGCGTGACCACGGCGGCTGTCGATATGGCCAGTGAAGCCTGGGAAGGCATGGGTGATTTCCACTCTGACGCTAATCCGGACCTTTACAAGAAAGACTGAGGCCGCAACTCGTGAACCTTCTTCGCTCAAAAGATAATGTGAAAGACGTTGAGGCAGAACAGCCGTTTCTGGTCGCGCTAAACTTAACGCGGCGCTGCAATCAGGCTTGCGCACATTGTTATCTGGATGCCGGTGTTCGGCAAGCAGGCGAGGCGGGCGAGCTTTCGACCGATGAAGTGAAATCCTGCTTGGATGAGATCAAAGCGCTCGGCGGTGAAACCATGGTGGTGCTGACCGGTGGCGAGCCGTTGGTCCGCACCGATTTGGATGAGCTTGCCCAGCATGCTGTAAACCTTGGTTTAATGACAGTGATCGGTACCAATGGCATGATGCTGACCGATGATCGTGTCGCTAGGCTGAAAGGTGTCGGCGTTGCCGGTGTCGGCATCAGCCTCGATTCACTTGATCCCCTCTATCACGATAATTTTCGGGGTTTTCCAGGAGCCTGGGAAAAAACCATGGCCGGTATAGATGCTTGCCGTAAGGGCGGTCTGGCGCATCAGCTACATTTCTCGGTCACCGATGACAATGCCGGTGAGCTGGATGAGATGATTGCCTTTGCCCGCTCCTCCGGTGCTTTGGTGCTCAACATATTCTTTTTGGTTTGCACTGGGCGGGGTGAGAAAGTCACCAATATCTCTCAAGAAACTTACGAAGCCGTTTTGCGCCAAGTCACCCAAGCTGCCCATGACGAGCCCGAACTATTGATCCGGGCCAAATGCGCGCCGCATTTCAAACGAATGGCGATGGAACTTGATCCCGAGTGGCCGATCACCCTGGCACAAGGCTACGAAGCCGGTGGTTGCCTCGCCGGATCACGTTATTGCCGGGTAACACCCGAAGGCGAAGTTACGGCCTGCCCGTATATCGAAGATAGTGTCGGCTCTATCCGTGAGCAGAGCTTCACCGAGATTTGGCAGGATGCACCGATGTTTAAGGCGTTGCGCCAGCCTGTGCTGGAAGGCCGCTGCGGTGACTGTGAATACGGCAAGCTTTGCGGTGGCTGCCGCGCCCGGCCCTTGGCACGGGACGATAATTTGATGGGCGAAGATTTCCTCTGCGGCTATGAGCCGGCAGGTGGTGCCGTTATCCAGCCGTTGCCTGAACAGCAAAACGCGCTGATGTGGACGGGTGACGCGGAAGCACGGCTGACCAAAATTCCCGGATTTTTACGCCGCATGATCCGGCGTCGGGCCGAAGATTATGTCCGGGGTGAAGGTCGCGCCCAAGTCACTGCTGATGATTTGCATTATTTGGCGGCTAAAAAATTCGGCGGCTCTATGCCGTTTAAGCCGAACCTCAAGGATAAGATGGAGGCCGTGCGTGATGACAGTTGATGTAGCCATCATCGGCGGCGGTATTTCCGGTCTGGCAACGGCTTATGATTTGGCTGGGCGGGGTTTGAACGTCGTTGTGCTGGAGCGCCAGATCCATGCCGGCGGCAACGCGGTTTCCGAACGCATCGGTGAATTCCTCATGGAACACGGGCCGAGCACGGTTAATGCCCAGTCGATCGCCGCCAACGATATTACCAAACGGCTGGAACTCAACGGTGAACAATGTGATCTCGGCGATGGCGTTAAAAGCCGCTATCTGGTTGGCAAAGGTGAGCTGCAAGGCATCCCGGTTCACCCCTTAGGCTTTTTACTGTCGAATTATCTTGGTCTCGCCGGCCGGTTGCGCTTGATGATGGAGTTCGCCGTACCACGCTACCGCAAAGACCAGGAAGAAACTATTGCCGAATTTGCCGGTCGCCGCTTTGGTAAAGAGTTTGCTGAAAAAGTGATCGATCCATTGGTGGCTGGTATTTATGCCGGTCGTGCCGACGAGCTATCAGTCAAAGCGGGTTTTCCGAAACTCCACGGCCTCGAGCAAAAATACGGCTCGATTGCGTTAGGTCTGGTTCAACATCATCGCCAGGGTGCTAAAAACATGCCCTCAAGCCGCCTGTTTTCTTTTAAGGACGGCATTGGCTCATTACCGAAAGCCTTGGCACGTGCTTTGGGAGATCGGGTTAAGACCGGTGTTACCGTCAGGCGTATTACAAAATCCTCACACGGTTTCAATATTGATGCTGGAGATAGGGGCGAGTTTTCGGCGCGGGCAATTGTGGTTGCGACCCAGCCCCATGTTGCCGCCGATTTAGTCGAAGGTATTGATGCCGCTTCAGCGAGCGCTGCCGGTGATATTGAAGCACCGCCCTTGGCCGTGGTGTATCTCGGCTACAATAGAAAAGATGTCGAGCATCCGCTGGATGGTCTTGGTTTTCTGGCGCCCGAAAGTGAAAAACTTTCCATGTCGGGCTCACAGTTTTGCTCGACTATGTTCCCGGGCCGCGCCCCTGAAGATTGTGTTTCAATGTCGGGATATTTTGGCGGTGCCCGCGCTCCTGAAATCGCCAAATTGCCAGCTGCGGACTTAACCGAAATTGCGCGGTCTGAATTTAAAGACCTCGTTGGCGCAAAAGGTGAGCCGGTAGTTTCCCAAGTGCGTCATTGGCCGCGCGGCTTGCCACAATATAAAATCGGTCACAATGACCGCGTTAAAACTATGCTCGAAGCTAATGGCCGCGTGCCGGGGCTATTTTTAACCGGCAATTATATCAGCGGCCCATCGGTTGCGGCCTGCGTCGATCAGGCGGGAAAAACCGCCACCAGCGTTTGGTGTTATCTCGACGATCAGCTTTTGAACGAACTAGATCAACACCAGGATATGGCCCAAGAAATAGCGATCTAATGAAACAGCTTGCAGTCATTATTCTATTGTTCTCGGCTTTTATTATTAGCCCGAATGCCGATGCGCATGGACCAAAATTAAAGAACAAAGAAACAGCCTCGCTCGCCAGCAATCGCGGGCCGTTTGAGCTGGTCACCCATACCGGCAAGACGGTGACCGACCGTGATTATCTCGGCAAATATATGCTGGTTTATTTCGGCTATACCCATTGCCCGGATGTTTGTCCGATAGATTTGCAGATTGTCAGCGAAGCGGTGGATATGTTGGGCAAAGACGGCGCAAAGGTTCAGCCAGTTTTTGTTACCGTTGATCCGAAACGGGATACGGTCAAAGTCATGGCTGAATACGTAAAGCTCTTTCATCCCCGGCTGATCGGGCTAACCGGCACCAAAGCTCAAGTCGCCTCGGCGGCTAAAATATATCGTATGCAGTCCCGCAGATCGGTATCGCAAAACGCCGAGCCCGGCGAATATCTCATTGATCATTCTGCGGCGATTGTACTGATCGGTCCAGATGGCGGCGGGCTAAGCCTGTTTCCCCACGGAATTACAGCGGATGTAATTGTTGCAGATATCAAACGGTTTATTAAGGCCAATTAATATATTTAAGTTTATCCCGCGCACCAATATTGATCCCAAAATCAGATATATCTAATCAATGTAGGGTCTTGCTTGTTGCGAGCCCCCGCAACCATCGTCGAAAAGGCCCCTTATAAGGATTGTAAGGCGTGAAACCAGGTGCTTGCTCCACCTAAAATTCGCCGTTTAATACAACCAGTCAGATGAGCCAGGTACAAAATTATATCAGCCGCTAAATTGTTCTAAAAAACTCTGACGACGGACAACCTGCTGGAAAAACTACTTGCCAAAGCAAAACTCGCACAAACAATTCAAGCCAATTTCCCCGGTGGCGCCCCGAGCGAGGCTTTCTCTAAACCCGAACAAAAATATCAAATTTGTCCCATAGCCACCCGATAAGCGGATCATTCAGACGGCGCTGATGATGGATCAAAGAAATCACGCGTGGCATCAATTTAATCGGTGGTTCATATAAATCCAGACCACAAAATTTTTGA
>JABIIH010000060.1 GCA_018649245.1 Rhodospirillaceae bacterium
CCAGTTCTTCGCTTTCTTTGCGGCGCTCTTCACATTCATAAGGTAATTTTTTTACCCGCCGGTCAGGGCCGCAATAGATTTCTGAGCGGACAAATTGCCTGGGTTTTTCGATGAGTTTGCAGATGCGGCCATAAACCGATTTTGCCGATAATGGTAAGGCAAGATATTCACTCATACCTAAATCCCTGGCTGCAATCACGTATTTCTTTTCCGTATAGGAGGTGATGGCGATAATCGGAATTTCGCTTAGATTTTCATTTGGATTAAATCTCAAACTTTTAAAGAGATGAATAATGTCGGACATTGGGGTCCAACTAGCAAATACGATATCCGGCATAATTTCAGAAATGCGTTCCAAGGCGATATCACATTTGGCTTCGGTGTAGATTCTCTTAGGTTTAAACTGCTTCAATAGGTCGGACAGCAACTCCCGTTGGAAGGAATTTTCCTCGACAATAAATATCGTAAGTTCAGAAAAGTCGTATGCGATTGGCAAAATAAAAATTCTTTCGTGGTTAACTGAACCTAACTACAACATTTTATATTAAATCAATTTCAATTAAAGATGGCATATAGAGAAAAATCTATCAACTTAGAATTAAATTTTAGCGATTCCCTTTCCCCGGTATTCAACTCTGGGGTACTCTTTCAACCGGGGAAATATTGCTCCTTTTTGGTCTAAAATCGACCTAAATCCCCAACTTCCTGGCAGCAATCAGCCGCATAATATCGCTGGTGCCGCCGCCAATCAGCGGGAAGTAGGAATCTCGGAGATAGCGTTGCACTGGATACTCCATCGTCAGTCCATAGCCGCCAAAAATATTAAGCGCTTTCTGGCAAATCTCGTTGCATCCGTCACCCGCGACAATTTTAGCTATCGCCGCCTCCTTGGTGACATCTTCGCCGCGATCAGCCATGGCCGCCGTGTGATAGGTATAAAGATGGGCCTGCTCATAGGTCGCCAACATGTCTACGAGTTTGAACTGGACTGCCTGGAAATCAAATATTGCCTGACCGAATTGCTCTCTCTCGTGGGCGTATTTAAGAGCCGCCTCGTAAGCCGCCCAGCCATTGCCGAGGGCAATTGCCGCGGTAATGATACGATCAACCGTCAGCATCCGGAAGGCACTCTTAAAGTCGCTGTCTTCGCCACCTAAACGGCAGTCGAGCGGCAGTCTCATATCTTCGAAAAACAGTTCCGCCGTATCCGAGCAGTGAGTGGTAAATTTCTCGATTTGCCGTCCGACACTAAAACCGGGCGTTTTGGTATCAACCAGGAACAGCGCCATACTTTTTGCACCCTTACCACCTTCAACCTTGGCGACCACGGTAATAAAATCAGCATTAATCCCGTTGGAGGTGAATATTTTACTGCCATTAATCACCCAGCCATCATCGACCCGCTCGGCGCGGGTGCGCAGGGCGGCGGCGTCGGAGCCGGCTTGTGGCTCGGTGATGGCAAAGGCGCAGACCATATCCCCTTTAAGTGCCGGCACGAGATATTTTTGTTTTTGCTCTTCCGTGCCTTCGGCAAACAACATATGCGATGCCGCTGAACTGTGCATGGCGACCGTGGCAGCAAATCCCATCGAGCCACGGGCCAATTCATCACATAGAATCGTATGGTAAATATTACGCTCTGCTATGCCGGCGCCGCCATATTCTTCGGGATACTTAACACCAAGATAGCCGAGATCGCTGAGTTCTTTGAACAAATCCCGGGCAAATTCACTAGTTTCATCCAACTCCTGAGCACGGGGAGTCAACCGTTCCTCCGTCCAGCGCCTAATGTGTTCCCGAAAGGCACGTTGATCTTCGTCAAAAGAATATTCCATTATTTGTTTTCCTCAATCTGGGCGTTCTCACGCTCTTTTTTCTCCTTCAGCGCCAGCACGATCTTTTCCGGCGTGACCGGCAGCTTGGTGAACCAAATGCCAGTGGCATCATGGATTGCACTGACAATCGACGGCGGCGTCGAAATAATCGAACCTTCGGATGCTTCCTTGGCGCCAAATGGGCCATGCGGATCATCAGTGATGATATCATGCAATTCAAAATCCGGATGCTCAGTTGAAAGCGGCATCATGTAATTGACCATAGTCGAGTTCATGGTGCGGCCTTCATGCATTTTGAAATTTTCGTAAAGTGCCTGGCCTAAGCCTTGTGAGGCGGCGCCCTGGGTCTGGGCTTCAACGTTTACCGGATGCAAAGGACGGCCACAATCATGAGCGATGAGAAAATCCTTGGCGCTGACCATGCCGGTTTCTAAATCGACATCGACCGCGGACAATTGCGAGGTGAAACTATAATTGACCCCCGGATTGCCATAGCCTTTTTCAAAATCCATTTTCTCTAAACCATACTCGGAATAACCTTTACCGATGATGACGGCCCCGGATTCAGAATAACACGCGATCTGGGTGAGTTTTTTGAACGGCATGGATTTATCCGGATCGCCATCGACAAAAACAGTGCGGTCATTAAAGAGGATCTTCTCCGCCTCGACCTCCCAGATCTTGGCGGCGGCATCGGCCAGTTGGCGTTTGATTTCCTGAGCAGCTTTCTGCGCAGCCTGGCCGGCTAAGATAGTTACCCGGCTGCCATAACTGCCGTTATCAACCGGTGTCATTGCCGTATCAACCCGCTGGATGGTGACATCTTCCATGGTGAGGCCAAGCTCTTCGGCGACCAGCTGGACCAACACCGTATCCGAACCTTGACCGGCATCGCTGGCGCCGGTCAGATAATTAACCGTGCCGTCTTCGCACAATCGTACAATGGCGGCACAAGATTGGTGCCCGCGCTGACGGGCGCCCCCCAAATGAGAGGTGCCGGAAATGCCAACGCCCCGAACCACCGGGCCGTCTTTTTTGTTTTGATCTTTGTCTTTCCAGGCCGATGATGAGGAAACGATCTCCAGACCTTCCTTGAGGCCGCAGGTATCCACCGTAATGCCGTTGATGGTTTCATGAGGCGCTTCGATGGCATTAATCATGCGCACCTCGAGCGGATCAATGCCCAGCTCGTCGGCCATTTTTTCCATCTGAATTTCAGCGGCAAACCGGGTGTGGGTGACGCCATGGCCACGCATGGCGGCGCTGACCGGATGATTGGTGAAAATACGGTAGGCATCGTGTTTGTAGTTATCGAGCTTATAAGGCAGCGTCGTCATGATGCCGGTGAGATACATGGTCAGCGGACCGATGGCTGTAAAAGCACCACCATCAGCAATCACTTTGGTCTGAACAGCGGTGATGGTGCCGTCCTTTTTCATGCCCATCTTGCAGTCGACAATCATATTGTGGCGGCGGCGGCAGGTCGTCAGCACTTCTTCCATATTGTAGACAAACTTGACCGGGCGTTTGGTTTTCTTGGCCAGCATGACAGCGCAAAAATCACCAGCGGTAGAGTCGTTTTTGGTGCCACCGAAACCACCGCCGACATAGGGCTGGATAACCCGGACTTTACTTAAGGGCAGCTTGAAGCACGACGCCAATTGGCGATAGATAAAATAGGGGCTTTGTTTGGCGGCATAAATCGTAATGCCTGCGGTATCATATTGGGCGACGGCGGCCGGTGGTTCCAGGAACCCGGTGAGGGTGCGGCCGGTCTCAAAGCGGTCTTCCCGCACCAAATCAGCCTCGGCAAAGCCTTTTTCGACGTCGCCATAATCCATGTGGAAATCCCAGCTTTGATTATTTTCGACATAGTCGTGAACCTGAGGTGCGCCATCCTGCATCGCCTCTTCGGCATCAAATACACCCGGCAGTTCTTCGTAAATGACATCGATTAGGGCGCAGGCTTCCTCGGCCGTTTCTTCATCTTCGGCCGCGATCGCCGCGACAGCTTCAGCGAAATAACGTACCTTGCCTTCAGCCAAAGGTGTTTCATCCCGGGTGGTTGGTCCCCAACCCCAGGACCAGTTGTTGAAATCCTCAGCTGTTACCACCGCTTTGACGCCCGGCATTTCGAGCGCCTTGCTGGCATCAATGCTGATAATTTTGGCGTGAGCATGGGGGCTCCTGAGGATTTTCATCCAAAGCTGACCAGCCAAATTAAAATCGCCGGCATATTTGGCATCGCCATTGACTTTCTCGACCGCATCGACCCGGGGTAGGCGTTTGCCGATTAGGCTCGGCCAATTGTCGCCGATTTTTGCAGTTTGATCGCTCATTGTTGGCCGCCTTTCATTGTCTCAGCGGCGGCTTCAACGGATTCGAAAATCTTGGCATAGCCGGTGCAGCGGCAAAAATTGCCAGCCAGCGCATCCTTGATCTCTTCCCGGCTAGGATCGGGATTGGCATCCAACAGATTCTTGGTTGAGAGAATCATACCCGTCGTGCAAGCGCCGCATTGCATACCGCTTTCATCAACGAAGGCTTGCTGGATCGGATGCAGGTCTTCGCCATCCGCCATGCCCTCGACGGTGAGGATTTCCAGACCATCGGCTTCAACCGCCAGGATCAGGCAGGCATTGACCAACTTGCCATCAAGAATGACGTTGCAGGAGCCGCATTCACCGTGACTGCAGCCCTCGCGGACGCCATGAAACAATAGGTTTTCTCGCAGCATATGCAGCAGGGTGCGGTTGGGCGGGAGGGAGATTTCTTCGGCTTGGCCATTTACGACAAAATTGCAGGTAATATTTTCCATGATTTTTTCCTTATTTCACCAATTGCGTGAGGGCGCGTTTGACCAGGACTTCGACCATCATGTGGCGGTATTCGCCGCCCGCCCGGAAACTGTTTTCGCGAGGTGAGGTTTCACTGGAGGCAATTGCCGCCGCTTTATCGATGTTTTCTTGGTCGATTTTGGCGCCGCGCAGCGCCGCTTCGGCTTTCGTTGCCCGCAAGGGCGTCGGAGCGACAGCTCCCAACCCAATACCAATTTCACAAAAACTGCCTTCTATAATTTCCACTGCCACCGCAACGCCGACCCAGGCCAGATCCATGCGTCCGCGTGGGGCCAATTTAAGATAAACGCTATCGCTGCCTTCAGCCGGTGGCGGCAGTGTGATTTCTCTCACCAATTCATCCGGCTGCAAGACAGTTTTGCCCGGGCCAGTAAAGAAGTCCTCGATTTTAATGGTCCGCTCACCTTTCCCACTGGCACAGATGACCTCGGCGCCCAGCGCCAAGAGGGGAGGCGCGGAATCAGCAGATGACACCGCATTGCAGATATTGCCAGTAATGGTTGCCCGGTTTTGAATTTGTATCGAGGCGATTTCGCGCGCCCCTTGGGAGAGGGCCTGATAGTGTTGCTCGATCTCGGGAGATTTAGCGACATCGGTAACCGTCGTTAACGCGCCGATGCGGAGGCCAGTTGATTTGTCGAATTTAATATAGTCGAGTTCGGCGAGACCTTTCAGATCAATCACCGTTTCCGGTACGTCGATTTTTCGTTGTTTAAGCTGATCCATCAGATCGGTACCGCCAGCGAACACCCGGTAGCGATTGGGCGTGTCGTCCTGCAATAGTTCCAATACATCTTGGAAACTCTGCGGTTTCAAATATTCAAAACGCGGCATTCGCCGATAAAAAACAACCATATTGAATCCCCTCCCACTATAAAATTTCTAAGCTTCGTTTGCCGGTGGTTCTTCGAGCGCACCGTGGCAAAAAATTTGCGCAAAATGCTGGCCGACGTCACTGATCTTTTCGGACCCGGTATGGCTAAACCAATAGGGTGTCGAACTGCACATGCCGATGGCGGCAAAAGCAGCGATGGTCGGATTTAGACCATTTTTACCAGCTCCTTTCGCCTGTAGTTCCGCAATCGTCGAACGCATCAACTCGAAGCCGCGGCGCCAGCTTGCCTGAATAACTTTGAGGTTTTCAGGTGATAGTCTTTTTGACTCTTCAATTAGGACGCGGATCGCCGGGTCATGCACCATGACCTCTGCAAACTCTCGGATATATTGTTCCAGTCTTTTTCGCGGGTCAGGTTCAACTTCGGCGCGTTCGATGACGGGTACCAGCGTGGCTTCAATCGAATATTTGTGGATTTGAAAAAGCAATTGTTCTTTGCTTTCAAAGTGATGATAGAGGCCAGCCTTACTAAGTCCGAGTTCCTGAGCGATCAGCGACAACGGGGTGTTGTCATAACCACGTTCCAGAAACAGCGCGACCGTAACCCGGTAAATTTCATCAAATCGGTCAACAAGCGAACTTTTGAGTGTTGATTTATCCACGCTATACCCGCTTCTCTTTGATTTTTCGGTTACCAACCGGCCAGCCGGTCGGTAAATAGAAGTTTAAGCCGAGAGCAGTTTTTGAGTCAAATGGTTAATTGAAAAATATTGTTCTTTGTTAATTTATTGGCGTCGAGTCGGGCAGTTGATCGGAAATGGCGTTTAAGACTTCATGGATTTTAATTGGCTTGATGATGAACTCGTCAAATCCGGCAGATTTGGCTTGCTCGACCTCG
>JABIIH010000137.1 GCA_018649245.1 Rhodospirillaceae bacterium
GTTACGCATATTGCCCCTTGGCTTGATCTCGACTTTAGCTCGGCCATCAGCGGTAATCTGGCGGGAGTGCAGTTCTTTCGGAATATCTTTCAACGTAGTCGCCGCTGCATTGAGAGATTTTTTTAGACGTGACATTTGATGGGGCAGGCTGGCCAGTAGGCGATGCTCCAATTCAGCTAAGGCGTGATCAGGATTGCTCGATGTTAGAAGCCTATTGAGCGCTGTACCCAAATTACTCACTGCATCTAACAGATCAGATTTACCCGTTGCCCGTCTGAAAGCGCGAATTTCATTTTGCAGGCTTACTGCTGCTTTCAGTTGTTCGGTTTCCGATGATTGAATTGCTTTGGCTGACCCGGTTAGTGATGGTCCCAAAATGAGGGCAAGATTATCGATTATAGCGAGCTTGTCGTCTTGTTCAGCCGGTACCATGCTGGATAGGGTAACGACACTGTCTACTTCTGTAAGCTTTTTGGCCCGTGCAGCCAATTGATCTGCCGTGGCCAAGTCTTTGGCAAGTACCGTGATGCTGTAAGGATTACCTTTTCCTTTTGCCATCAGGTCAAAAAATGTTGCTACCGATTCCGTGTTGGTATCCTTTAAATTTAGCGGGTCAAAATCGAATATTACTTTTGGTGCGACAAATAATGAAAGGACAGCAAGGACAGCGGCAACGCCTATGACAGGCCAATGACCTGGGGCTCGCGAGAGTTTGCCTGCTGAAACGCGTAACTGTAGGGGCTTGGGCGGCATTAAGGATATCAAGGCGGGCAAAAGTGTGAGATTGGCAAAGAGCGCAATAAACATTCCGCCGCCGGCTATCAATCCCAATTCAGCCAAACCGATATAATCGGTTGGCAGGAAGGAGAAAAATCCAATCGCCGCGGCTACCGCCGACAAGCTTAAGGCACCGCCAACCCGCTCGGCAGCTTTTGCGAGGGCTGAGATTGGCGCATCAGAACTCTCGCGGTAGCGCAAAGCAAAGTGAATACCGAAATCGACGCTCAAGCCGATAAATAAGACGGCAAAGGCCACGGAAATTAGATTAAGGGTGCCGACAGCCAGCGTGGCGAAACCCGCCGTCCACACGAGCCCGAATATCAAGGTGATCAATGTTGCTAAGACCAGACGTAGCGATTTCAGTCCCCAAAATAGCAAGACCAGGACGAGTGAGAGAGATAAAATACCCGCCAATCCCAAGCCATCAACGACACTTTCCAGCTCTTCTTCGGCCAAGGGTACCGAGCCGGTAAGCCGCAGCCGCACATCAAATTTTTGCTTTAATTTTAACTCCAAGCCGATCTCGCGCAGCCGCTTTATTGCCTCAGCGCCAGGATGCAACGAACCAAAGTCGGTTTTTGGTTGGACCACTATTATCCGCGTTGAGTTCTCAGCTGAATTGCCGGAAATGATCGTGCGCCAGGATAGTTGATCCGGCTTGCCGCTAGCTTGTGCCAAAATTATATCGGTGATGTTGCTGATCATTGGCCGGGCATCACCGAGGAGCTCTTGGTTGCTCTTACCTTCTTTTAAAAACAGGCTCAGTAGATCAAGCAAGCCGGGTAGCGTTGGTTTGATCCAAAGTGTGCCTAAAAAAGGTTGAGCAGCTATCAGGCGGTCCGCCATATCTACCAACTCATCTGTTTCAAGATAAAGCAAGCCGTTGCGTTGAAAAAAATCTAAATCAGCAGGATCAAACACCTCGCCAAATAAATTGGGTTCACTGCGCAATTGCGCATTAACTTGATCGGCTGCTTGATTGACCAAATCCGCATTCCCGCCATCAATCACGATGACAATATTGTCGGAGAATTGGGGAAACGCTTCACTGAGGGCAATCGAGTTCTGCCGGAATAGTAGATCCGGCGACAGCATATCGCTGGTATCCGTGCTGATACCTATTTCGGTAATGGTGATATAAAAAAGCGCGATGGTGGCAATAAACGAAAGCAAAACGGTTGCTTTGGCGTGACGGCACACCCAGCCAACCCACTGACTGATGGCATTTTGGACGGATGATGTGGCTTTTGAATTCAAGTTAATCTGCCTGTTATTGGTGTGTCATAAGTTTATCGTAAACTTGACACAACGAAACTACTTTAACACTTTGGCTTATGGCACAAGATCAAATGTTTAAAATTCCCTATGATCAACGTTTGGCGCGAATTATGGTGCGGCCTTTAGCGAATACGCCCGTTCGGCCCAATCATATTACAGGGCTTACGCTTTTGATGACCCTTGGGGCCGGCTTGCTATTTGCGATTAGCGGCGAGAGCAATGCCAATTGGGCCGCAGGAATTTTTGTGCTGGCGCGATTTCTCGATCATTTTGACGGTGAGCTGGCGCGGCTGCAGGGTTCTTCTTCAAGCTTCGGCTATTATTTTGATTATGCTGCAGGCGGTATTGGTTACGCCGCACTTTTTAGCGGACTTGGCATTGGCCACTGGCAAGGGGAGCTCGGCAATTGGGCTTTAGTGCTGGGGGCTGCCGGAGTGGCTTCGGCGTTGACCTCACTTTTTTCAAATCTTGGTATTGATCGGCGTTCCGAAGATTTAGGGGACGGCGAGGCTGTTGGCTATCCTAGTTTTGCCGGGTTTGAGCTTGAAGATGGCATATATTTGTTGGCTCCAGTCACTTGGTTTGGATTTCTAACGCCGTTCTTTGTTGCCGCCGGTATTGGTGCAACAATTTATTGTCTCTGGACAATCTGGTGTTTTGTGCGGCTAGCGCCCCAAAAAATCCCTGAACTTAAAAAAGAAAAAAACCGCGAAGAGTGAGGCGCCAAAAGCGGCGGCGATTATCAATTCCGTACCCCAGCCCAGCAAAACCGCGAACGGGACCGCGAGCATGGCGTCATCAGGATCAAAACCGGCCGTGCTGCCCAATTCTGCCGCCCGGCTGCCTGCTTGTTCTTCTGCACGCATCACCAGCCAGAGTACTGCCGTTATGGCCAGCCCCGCAACGACGCCAAGCGGGATTGCCAGCTCACCCAGAGGACTATGGCGGAGTCCAATACCGATGCCGACAAAAGCCAGTGAATTGGCGAGCGAATCTGCTATCAGATCAAATTTATGGCCGCCGGGTGAGGTTTTGCCGGATAGCCGTGCCAAAATACCATCGGCCCGGTCGAGCAACAACGACAGGACAAAAACACCGCTGCCGATTATCGACCACAATTCCTCGCCGACAGCAAAACAGGCCGCCGCTCCAATACCGCTTGCAAGCCGCAAAGTTGTGATTTGATTGGGCGTGATGCCGGTATTAACCAGCGGTCGAACGCCGATGGTGACAAATCGATGTATCCAAGTATTGTGGCTAATGGTGCGAACTCCCAAAAATGCTATAAATAAATCACCACAAATGAACGGAAGTGTAAATGTCGGATGAACCACTGCTTTTGACGCCTGGGCCATTGACGACCTCATCGGAGACTAAAGAGGCCATGCTCCGTGATTGGGGATCTCGGGATGCCCAGTTTATTGAGCTAACCGCGCGGGTGTGTCAAAAGCTTGAGACGATTGGGGGCGTTGATCCTGATGGACGAAGTCACATTTGTGTGCCGATCCAGGGCAGCGGCACGTTTGCCATTGAGGCGACGATTGATACCTTGGTGCCCAGGGACGGTAAAGTCCTGGTGCTGATCAATGGCGCTTATGGCCGACGGATTGCGAATATCTGTGAAGTGAATGGGCGCAGCCTGGTGACACTTGAAACCGCCGAAGACACACCGCCTTCACCCGATGAAGTTGCTGCTTATTTGAAAGATGATCCGGAAATCACTCATGTCGCTGCTGTTCACTGCGAGACCACCTCCGGGATATTAAATCCGATTGCTGAGATCGCTGTCGTCGTTGCAAAGGCTGGGCGACGGCTCATTATAGATGCCATGAGTACGTTTGGGGCACTGCCGCTGAGCATTAGTGAGGTCGAATGTGTGGCAATTGTCGCATCCGCTAATAAATGTCTGGAGGGTGTGCCAGGAGTAGGCTTTGCAATCA
>JABIIH010000035.1 GCA_018649245.1 Rhodospirillaceae bacterium
CTTACAAACGTCAGCAAGCAATTGTACTGCTCACTGACGGTGAAAACTATGGTGGCTCGGGTGACGGCTATAAGACTGTGTTCGGCTACGGCTCATCCGGTCAGGACGACATGGATGCGCGACTCGAAGAGCTTGCTGCCAATGTTAAAGCTGATGGTGTGATTGTCTACGTCATCCAATTTGCCAATGATGTTGAAAGCCTGAAGACCCTCCTGCAAAGCGTCGCCTCCGGGCCCAATTCACCCTATTATCACTATGCCCCCGACGTCGCGACCCTCAGCCAGGTCTTTCGCGAAGTCGCCAATCATCTCTCCGAACTGAGACTGTCTAAGTAAGAATTATACGCTGAAGGTTCTTCCGCAGGTTCCAGGTACCGGAGTCGCAACAACTCACCTCTAATCGCGAATCCGGTTCCTGGAACCTAAAAAAATATTCCGATTCGAGAAAAACCGGCTCTGGTCCCGCCATAGCCCTCACATGCCAAGAAAACCACGCATCATCATACCTGGAAATCCGCATCACGTGACCCAGCGTGGGACACGTAAAGATAATGTATTTTTCTGCGCTATAGACTACCAGAAATATATTGATCTGCTGGGCGAGTGGAAAATTCGGACCGGCGTGAGAATATGGGCCTATTGCTTGATGCCCAATTACGTTCATCTCATTGTTGTGCCCGACAATATTGCCAGTCTCAGCAAATTTGTCGGCGAAACCCATCGCCGCTATGCGCGCTATATTAATCGGCGCCAGGATTGGTCTGGGCATCTCTGGCAAGAGAGATTTTATTCCACTGCTATGAATGAAGCTCACTGTTTTACCGGTGTCCGCTATATCGCCCAGAATCCGGTACGCGCCGGTCTGGTAGAGCACCCGGAACAATGGCGTTGGAGCAGCGCCAGGGCGCACTTAAAAAGCGCCGCCGATCCACTGCTCGATCCGTCGCCACTTGGCCACATGATTACAGATTGGCAAAGCTTTATCGCCCAGCCACCCTCTAAATCTCAGCTAAAACAAATTCGTCTGAGCACCAGATCCGGGCATCCAATTGCGAAACTGGTTCCAGGAACCGGAGTCGCAACAACTACCCGCTAATTGCGAGTCCGGTTCCTGGAACCGAAGTAGAAATCTTAATTTATGGTATTGAGAGAGCCGAAGCGGGGGCGGAAGATCGCCCGGTTATAGAGAATGTGATTGTCCATCACGCCATTCACAACCATTGGATCAAAGTTATAGTAAACTTCAGCAACGATGACGCTTTCATTCTCGCGCAATTCAAAGCCGGCGGGGAGAATAGCGGCGCCGCCTTCAGATCCAACTGTACTGCTACTTGTCTGACTGCCATAACTGCGCTGCCAGTTTATCGTTGGCGAGCCGCCAGAAGGCGTACTAACCGATGAGACAATAACTTTACCATTGGCGTCCATATCAAACGGTGTCATTACACCGGAGGTGGCCAAAAACAGCCCACTTAGATCACCCTCGGTAAGCGTTTCCGATTGCGAGACTAAATCAGCCATGGTTACCGACGTACGTTCAATCTTTTGGTTGAGCATAACAAAACGCGTAACCTCAACACCGCCCAACATTAGCCCAGCTAGGATTGGTGCAGCGAAGGCGAGATCAATCGCAAAGACACCACGTTTATCGTTAAGAAATTCCTGAACTTTCAGCGGTAGATAAGAGGTGAATTTATCCGGCAGTTTAAGCATGATCAGGCGCCCTCCTCTTCATCCCAGGGCTCGTTCCGCACGACAATACTAGCTTGCAGCGGAATCGTACCATTTTCGCTGATCAAATTACCTATCAGAGGAGTTAAAAGCGGCCAATTGTAGGTAAGGCGGTAAAGCACCACAGCACCCGGACCACCTGACCCCGCAACGCCCATATCGGCGTCCCAGGTGCCATTATCATTGCTATCGGTAAACGTTTCTCCGGCATCAAAAATGCCGTTTGCATTACCGTCAATAAAGCTCTCACCGTTACCGATATCGCCAAAAGCCGGATAAACTAATACTTCAATTTGAGCGGTCGCAGGATCAATCAGCCCGATCGTTTTTTGACTAACAATCTCAATAATTTTATTGAGGCGTTCATTTTCGTCAACAATCTGGCCGGTGATGCCATAACGCGAGGCTTCACGCAACGATCCTTCCATTAGCGTGGAGGCAAATAAAATCATACCGATTTCCAAAATACCAACGATCAGCAAGGCGAGCGGAATCACACCAAAACCAAATTCGATTGCAACACTACCTTCATTACTATCGGATATATTCTTTTTTAATTTAACCATACCAAATAATATACTATATTTACTTTATAATATCAAGTTTTTACTTAATTTTTATTTAATTTTTATTTGTTCTTTATTTGAATAAAATTTAGATAAAATTTGAATTACTTATACCTAGGCGCGCGGAATCTCGGCAATTATGCTGCCGAGTTAACATTTCTGATGACTAATGGGGTATTAATTCGAAAGTATTGAGTCGGCTGCGCTAATGCAGCGGTGCGAGGCCTGAATTGGCAGCCAAGGCACTGATCGCTTCCATCGAAAAGCGCCGTAGCTTCAAATCTTTCAGCAAATCAATTTCAATCACCGCTTCTGGATCAAGCTGGCGATCCATGATCGAGGTAACGAAATTAATCAAATCACGAGTTTGACCAGGGTAAGACAGTATGTTGCTGATTAATTCCCGGCGAATTAGCGCTGGAAAGGTGATAATCTCCATGACCAAAAGCTTTTTAACGGTCTCCGGTATCTGCAAACTGCGAAACAAGCTGTCGAGGCAAAAACTATAAATGCCGAAATCCAGCCGACCGGCGACTTCCTGAGTAAAAGCTTTAAATTCATCGACAAACGGTTTGGCAGTAATTTGTTGGTTCATCAATTGCTTAACCAGGCTAAGAAACTCCCGGTAGCGCTCCCGCGCTGGGCTGATTTTCCCCCCAAGATGCGCCTCTATCTCACGTATCTCGGATTCCCGGAACCGGGCCTCAATCAGTGATTTGGCTGAATAACGTACATCTTCCGAAAGAGTTTGCTCCTCAATCAAATGGAACAAGCGCTCGTATTTATCGCGATCTTTACCGCTCAGGAGAGAGATTCTGCCGCTTAACGGCATCAGCGCCGCCTCGGCAACCAAGTTATCCTTGGAATAGATTGCCGCCACCGCTGCAGCCTCATGGATCACCGATTTATCCTGAAAATCATCGGTAATGACAAATCTCGTGCCGGAGGCGACTGTCAGGTAGCGGCCTAATTTAGCACAGGCAAGAAAATGATCGGCTAAATCATAACTCGGCATCAAACCTGGGGAATCGCCGATATTTTGTTGAGATGGGTCTGTGGTGGTCATGGAGACATAAACTCGCTATAATTTTGTCAGGAATTATACGCTTATCTTTCTTAAAATTCTACAAAACTCCCGATATATATTGGAGTGATATTTACAGAATAGATGAGCAGCAACATAACACTAGATTAGAACGGTTATAAAATACAATATGAACCAATTGGCAAATAAATATGATTTTCGGGTGCCGCGTTATACAAGTTATCCAACGGCGCCACATTTTCATGATGGCATAAACAGCGAGACTGCATCTCAATGGTTGTCCGAGCTTGATCCGGCTGATCCATTGTCACTTTATTTTCATATTCCGTTCTGTGATTCCATGTGCTGGTTCTGCGGCTGTTACACCAAAATCGTCAATCGATATGAACCCATCGCCGCCTATCTGGAGACCTTATTGCAAGAAGTGGATTTGGTGGCGTCTAAACTTCCAAGCCGTTTCAAAGCCCAACACCTGCATTGGGGCGGCGGCAGTCCAACCATGTTAACGCCACCAGATTGGCAGCGGCTCATAGATCGCCTGCGCGAACGCTTTGATATTGCTGATGATGCCGAAATCGCGGTCGAGCTTGATCCCCGCGATGCCACCGAAGATTATATCAAAGGTATTGCGGAAGCTGGCGTTAATCGGGCCAGCATCGGGGTGCAGGATTTTCACCCCGAAGTTCAGGAAGCAATAAATCGCATCCAACCTTTCGAAGTTACTAAACAGGTAATCGACTGGCTGCGCCAATACGGCATCAATTCGATAAATATGGATTTGATGTATGGCTTGCCGCACCAAACCGTCGCCCGGGTCGCCGACCAAGTTGAAAAAGCTGTCTCACTTGAGCCGCAGCGGATTGCTCTTTTTGGCTACGCCCATGTGCCCTGGATGAAAGAGCACCAAAAATTGATCTCGGAAGCTGACCTGCCGGACGCTGATGCGAGGTGGGAGCAAGCCGAAGCTGCTTCCGACCGACTGGTTGAGCTTGGCTATGTCCGGATCGGCTTCGACCATTTCGCCCGTCCCGATGACAGTTTGGCGGTGGCTTTAAGCAACGGCACCTTGCAACGTAATTTTCAAGGCTACACGGCTGATAAAGCGGCGACACTTATTGGCTTCGGTGCTTCCGCCATTAGCTCGTTGCCGCAGGGTTACTTGCAGAATCACCTGCCGATGAAAACCTACAAAACTGCTATCGAGCAATCAGACATCCCAACTGCCCGGGGCATCGCGATCGATCAAAATGATCTCCTGCGCCGTAGAATTATCGAACAATTGATGTGTGATATGAGCGTTAATTTGGCCGCTGTCTGCGCCGAGTTTGGCACCAAGCCTGAAGTTTTGAGCGCCGAAATTGACCGTCTGAAACCTTATATTGAAGACGGCATATGTGTTTACGAAAATTTTAAAATTTCGATTAATGAAGAAGCGCGACCCTTTGTCCGGCTAATCGCCGCGGCCTTCGATAGCTATTTAAATGATGCTGACAATGGCGAAACTAAACGGCACTCACGAGCCGTCTAATTCAGGGAGCAGGCGCGTTTTAATTTTATCGGCAATTTGCCCAGCTACATCCAGTTGAAGTGGTGGACCAGATTCAGACGTTTCTGCCGCCAATAAATTCGCATAGCCCTTTTCGCACAACTCTTCGACCAGACGGCGATGCTTGTCGCCTAAGAAACCCTCCGGCGCAAAAATATGAACCGGCTTGCCAGAGGCGCAGACTTCCGAACACATTGATGTCGAGTCACCGGTAACGATGATTTGGTCAGCCAAGGATAAAATTCCTAAATAGGGGTTCTTACTTTCCGGGTCCGACGGTGACCAGCGATAGACGAATTCTGGTTCGACATTGGCATCGGCCAAGCCGGACAAAACCGCATCCAAAGTGTTGCCAGTGCGCGGGCTCGAAGTCACGAGCAGGCTGCCGCCAAGTTGCTTTATCAGATCACCGGATTGGCGGCCAAGTTGCTGGGCCATTTCCGCCGTAAACGGCCGTCGCTTGGTTGCCCCGCCGAGCACAAGCCCGATCAATGGTGCTTTGAAATCGGCAAATTTGGCGTGCCAGCGCACGCGTGCTTCCGACAAGCTGCCATTTTCAATACCATGCGGCGCACCGGTTGTGCGTATAATATTTGGATTATCATTGAGCACACCGTCATGATTGGGCACCGCAACCAGATCAAAATCACGGATCATCGAATCACCCGGATTCATTATTTGCGCCAAGCAGCAATCATCCAGGCTCTGCTTTTTGATATAGCGAGCAACAGAACCGGACCGGCGTCCCGCAGCAATAATCAAATCAGGCCAAGGCGACTTAATTTCCGATTTCGACGACTCGGATAGGCCTCGCAAAGAGGCGCCGATCAAGAGGTTGGGCAATTCTGCAAAATGGGTCCAATGAAGCTTTTTCTCTTCAAACGGCAGGCCAAGCGATTTGGCAACCGCCAGTGTTTGATTGCCGGTACCCGGACGCTCATCAATCAGGGCCCAAATAACGGGCGGAATAAAGGTTTCATCGTTCATTTTCTTATTTCGACCTGTTTACATTGTCGCGATTTATTAGGTGATAAATATAAAAATTAATGGGAAACGAGCAACACCATACCTACCTATATATTACTGTTATACTAAAGCACTTCTAAAATTATATTGGGATTATAGTCTGAATGTCGACCAGCAAAGCATTATTCGCCGTAGGCCAAGTGGTCCATCACAAACGCTTCGATTATCGGGGCGTCGTTATTGATGTTGATGCCGAGTTTCATGGAACTGAAGATTGGTACACCCAGATGGCTTCTTCCAAACCGCCGAAAGATAATCCCTGGTACCACGTATTAGTCGATGAAAGTGAACTCAGAACCTATGTTGCTCAGCGCAATCTTGAGCCTGATGATACCGGCGAACCTGTTCGTCACCCTGACGTTCGGATGCATTTCAGCGGCATGACTGATGACGGTTACACGATCCGCCGTCTCGACAATTAAACCCTAATCCATTTCCAAAACTTCGATCAGTGGTTTGAGCTGTTCGGCATATGGCTGCCAACGGCCAATCGAACGCGTATTAACGGGTTCCCGAACTTGGGTGCTCGATGCAGTTTGAACGGCACCGGCGCTGTCATAAAATTTTAAGCAGTTTTCATCCCAAGCCAGCCCAATATGCTCGATAATCAGTTTCGCCTGATTCGCAAAATCCGTCACCAAATCTTCATATTCCAGGGAAAGTATCGAGGCGGGCAGATATTTTTCCCAATGTACCATCAGACTTTCATATTGCTTAAAATATTGGCCAATTGAGCGCAGATCATTGGTCCACGGCACCGGATCGGAAAAGTTCTGGCTGAAACAGGAATACCCGACATCACGCAGATCGCGGCGGCAATGGATAATTTTTGCTTTGGGAAATAAGAAGGTGATCAAACCTAAATGAATAAAATTGAACGGGTTCTTATCGACGATACGTACGGCCGACTCGTTGAACGACTGCAGATGGTTTAGATACCCTGCCGCCATTTTTTTTATTTTTGCCGGCTTTAGCTCAGCCAGGCAATCAGGATAGGTCAGTTGGTTACGCTTTAGCTCATTGACAATTTTTTCAATTTCGAGCAATTCGCCGGCGCCCTCGGCTTCGGCGTGGCTGGCAATAATCCGCTCAACCAAGGTTGTCCCGGTACGCGGTAGACCAATGACAAATACCGGCACTTCGGAGGATTGCCCCCTATCCTTTGCTTGGTCGAAAAATTCAGCGGTGAAGAAATCGCGATAGTTTTGAAATTCCGAAGCCAACTGCTCAGCGTCAAAGCGATAGCCGAATTTCTCCAGCACCGACAACCGTAATTCGTTGGCGGCAGTCAGATGTTCGAAAGACGCGACACTTTCTCCCGCCTTCTCTGCCACCCGCGCCAAGGTAAATCTCGCCGTGGATTTGTTGGCATCGGTAACATCATCGCGCTGCACAATTAATTTTAAATGAGCCGTATTATCCGGCGTGAGGTCTTCGATGCCGGCACTGACAATATCGAAATAGGCTTGTGAGATGTCCGGGTCGAGCGCAATGACAGCTTTAAATTTCTCAACCGCGTTGATCTTGTCACCCTTTTGCAGCAGCAGACTGCCAATTGACTGGAGGGTTGAAGCAGATTGTGGATTAATTTCTAGGGCCCGGTTCAGGTTTTTCTCGGCGGCGTCATACTCAGCCAAAATGTTTTGCACGCTGGCCAGAGCGACATAACCTTTGGTCTGATTGGGAACGAGTTCGATGTATTTATTAAAGGCCTCGACGGCAGCGGTGTAGGCCATTCGAACCATCATCACACCCCCCAGCACATGATAGGCCGAGGCATGATCAGGATGACTTTCAATTATTTTCAAACAAAGGGCTTCCGCTTCGGCAATCTCACCCAATCCTTTGAGGGCTTCGGCTAAATTGGTCTGGCCGACGGCGAAGTCTGGATCACTATCTACGGCCCGGCGAAAGGTCTCAACCGCCTGGTCATTTTGACCCAAATTCCGATACGCCGTGCCAAGATTGTTTAAATATTCTGAATTGTTTGGCTCTAGCTTTGTAGCCTTTGTTAACGCGGCCTCTGCATCGGCAAATTTCTGCTGACCTAACCGTGAGATGCCAAGGTGGTGCCAGGCTTCGGCATTATCGGCTGCCAATTTTGTTGCCCCGTCAGCTGCTTCTTCTGCTTCGGAAAAGCGCCCGATCATATTCAGAACAATGGCGAAATTGGTGCGATAAAGCGCGCTGTCACCATTAATTTCGACGGCCCGGCCAATCAGCTCCGCCGCCTGCTCCCCTCGCCCTACCTGATGACAAACCAAGCCGCAAAGATGCAAGGCATCCGGCTGATCGGGTTCGAGCTCAAGGGCTTTTTGATAGAGCGGCAAGGCATCCTGCAAGCGCCCGGCCTGATGATGGGCTAAGGCTTCCTGGAGTAATTGTCCGGCATTCATGTTTTACTCTCCAACACCTCAGTCAACGGTGTGAGCTGTTCGGCAAATTGCTGCCAGCGGCCAATCGAGCTGGTATAGACAGGCTCCCTCACCTGCCATTTCGATGCCGTCTTGACCCGGCTTTCGGTGGCATGAAATTCCATCACTGAGTCCCGCCAATCAAGCCCGAGAAACTCAATGATACGGCGACTCCCCGCTGCCTGATCAGCAACCAACTCTTCGTAGGCAACATCCAAAATCGGCAACGTAAGCGTGTTCTGCCAATGGGCCATCAAGTCCTCATAAGCCTTAATGTAGTGGCCGATATGAGCGAGGTCACAACTCCAGGGATGAGACTGCACGAAGTTCTGCTGAAAACACGACAAGCCGACATCCCGGGTATCACGCCGGCAGTGAATGATTTTGGCACGCGGGAACATCAACTGGATCAACCAAAGATGGGCATAGTTAAACGGCAGTTTGTCAACGACCCGAGTAGCCCCTTCACTTAAGTTTTCGAGCTTGGACAGATAAGCCGTGGCACCCTCAGCAATTTGATTTTTGTCCAGCAATAGGGCGCTGGCTGGAAAGGCCTCTTCGCCGCCGGTCGCTTGGATAAAGCCTTTGATCAGATCGGGAATGTCAGACCGCTCGCCAACACCTTCGGCCTCATCATGAGCGGCGATGATTTGCTCAACCAAAGTTGTGCCTGATCGTGGCATGCCGATGACAAAGACCGGCGTCGCACTGTCGTTTCCCCACTTAGCACGATCAGCAAAGAACTCCCGGGTAAAAGTTGCTTTAAGCCCGGCAAAAGTTTCGCGCTGGCGGGCTGGATCGAAGACCTGATCAGACTCGGCAAGGGTTTCAGCGCGTAGTTTATTGCCTTTTGCATACCAATCGAAAGACCGCGCCCCATCGGTTTGCATCGCCAAGGTGAACAGGGTTTTGGTTTTCTGCTCGGGCGTCAGCGCAATGTCCGCACCTTCGATAAGCGCCGTTAAGTGGTCAAGTGCTGCCTGATCGAGAGAGGCCTGTCCCGAACTAGCCAGCGCATAATATGCATCAACATTGTCGGCATCACAGGCCACCGCTTTTTCGAGGCTCGCCAGCGCATCTTCCATCTGACCAAGTTCGGCATAACACAGCCCTAAATTGAGATGGGCATGGGTGCTGTTGGGATTGAGCGTGATCGCCGACTTAAAGAGCTGTTCGGCTTCATCGAAACGCCCTTGGGTCGAATAGAGTGAGGCCAGATTAGAGATCGCCTGATTGTGGTTGGGTGCCAGCTCAAGCACATGGAGAAAAGCCTGCTCGGCTGCCTCAAACTGTTTGTTACGCGACAGCACCACGCCAAGGCTCTGCACGGCGGGCACGAAATTCGGCTCAATCTTAAGCGCCGCCCGGCAAACCTCTTCAGCTCGGTCGAGCCACTCCATCGCCATATAAGTTGTCGCCAGATTGGAAAAGGCGAGCAGGAAGGTAGACTCAATCTCAATAGCGCGTAAAAATGCCGCCTCCGCCAGATCGTAATGTCCCTGCTGCATGTGGAGATAGCCGAGATTATTTTCAGCCGCCGCGTTATTGGGCGCGAAC
>JABIIH010000034.1 GCA_018649245.1 Rhodospirillaceae bacterium
AAAGATATTCCGAAAGAACTGCACTCCCGCCAGATTACCGCTGATGGCCGAGCTAAAGTCGAGATCAAGCCAAGGGGCAATATGCGTAACCGTCAGGAATTGGCGGCTTTCGTCGAAGCAGTTCGTCAAATTGCTCCGGCGGCCACCGGAACGCCCGTCGTCATTTTGGAGGCCGGCGACACGGTTATCCAGGCCTTTATCGAAGCTGCGGCCATTACCTTCGTGCTAATAATTATTCTGGTTCTTGCCTTAACGCGCAGCTTGCGCGAGATCGCACTTATTTTTACGCCCCTTCTGCTGGCAGCCCTGTTTATCTTGGCGGCTTCAGTGTTGTTAAGTCTGCCATTCAATTTCGCCAATGTCATTGTTTTGCCGCTGCTGTTCGGGCTCGGTATTGCCGGCTCAATCCATCTCGTGCTGCGGGATCGGGATCAGGACAGTCAAAACGTCATGGCCACCTCAACACCGCGCGCCGTCGTCTTTAGCGCTTTAACCACCATCGGTTCGTTTGGCAGCATCGCGCTGTCCAGCCATCCTGGCACATCCAGCATGGGCGTACTGCTCACCATTGCCATCAGCCTATCCTTGATCTGCACATTGATTGTGCTGCCCGCTCTGCTGACCGCGTGGCCAAAAGCAGGTGCCAAATGAGTACGCTCTTTCCGTTAATTAGGCATTTCTCTAACCCAGTCAGCAAGCTGCTGGTCAAATTTCCAGTGACGCCCAATCAAATTTCCACCGCTTCTTTAGTTTTTGGCTTGGCGGGGAGCTTTTATCTTAGCCGTGACAGCTTTGAAGACCGGATATTCGGCTGCTTGTTTTTTATTGCCGCGTATATATTTGATAATTGTGACGGCGAAGTGGCAAGGCTCAAAAATCTATCGACTAATTTTGGCAGAAAATTGGATAGCTTTGTCGATTGGATTGTCCATACTATTTTTTTTGCTGCCCTCGGCTATGGCATCGCCCAAGAAACTCAAGCTAATATTTGGCTATGGCTCGGCCTGCTCGCAGGTTTTGGCGGCACAATAAATTACTCTTTGGGGATTTTGCTGGATGACCCAAAGGCGTCGCAGGAATTATCCGACGCTTCCCAACCGGAAACGCTAAAAGACTATATAGTATTTGTTTTTCGCGAGCTGTTTCGCGCGGATTTTTGCTTTATTGTCCTGGCGCTAACGTTATTAGATGCTTTATGGCTGCTCTTGCCCGCTGCAGCCATTGGTGCACAAGTCTATTGGATATTGTATTTAACTTTGCGCGATAAGAATTACCACGTATAGGTCATGATGAAGATATTCAAAATCATATTTTTTGTCGTCGGCTTGGTGCTTCTGGGGTGGGTTGTTCAGCAAACCAATATCACCGAGACCTTGGATCTCGTCAGTCAGATCGGCTGGGGATTTTTGCTCGTGCTTTTTTTCTACTTCCTGGCTTTTCTATTTGATTCCCTAACCTGGCAGATGACGGTTATATCAGCACCGCTGACGCCTAAGTGGCTCTATCGTTTTTTTAATATGCGGCTGGCTGGAGAAGCTTTCAACAACACGCTGCCGGCCGCCAGTATGGGCGGCGAACCAGTCAAAGCGGTGCTGCTCAAAAACCACTATGGTTTCAATTACCGGGAAGGCGTTGCTTCAATCATCCTCGCTCGCACGATAAATTCTGTCGCCCTTATTTTGTTTTTGATCGTCGGTGTGTTTTTGATGCTCGATAGCGCCGTACTTGATGACAAGTACAACTCAATTGCTGGAACGGGATTGGTGGTGCTCACCATCCTTATTTTTCTATTTTTCGCTGTCCAGCGTTTCAAGCTTGCCAGCCTAACCAGCACAGCACTCAGTAAAAACACTTGGTTCCGATGGTTGGATGGTGCCCTTCACCACATTCAGGATATCGACGAAAAACTGGTCGAGTTTTATACCGGCCATCACGCCCGCGCGGGCTTTGCTTTCGTTTTAGCATTCGTTAATTGGGTGTTTGGTGTGGTGGAAATATACGTAACTATGTTTTTCTTGGGCCACCCGGTATCAATGACCGAGGCCTGGATTATTGAGGCCGTTGCCCAATTGGTGCGCGCCGCAACTTTCGTCATTCCAGCCAGCATCGGTGCACAGGAAGGGGCCTTCATGATCATTGGTGCGGCTGTTACCGGCTCGCCAACGGTTGGTTTTGCAGTCGCACTGGTTAGACGCGCCCGTGAGATTATTTGGATTGGCTGGGGTATGATGGCTTTCTATATTGCCAAACCCGACTTCACCCATATTGAAGAAGAAATATAAATTTAGTCGGCGATCAACTGATCAGCTTTTTTATCGAGAATTGTCGCCAACCTGCCGGCCCCTTTAGTTTTTAAAGTGGTACGGTATTCAGAATGTTTTACCGACAGTTCGCTGATCCCACCATCCAACAGAACATCAACGATTTTCCACTTGCCTTTAAATTGCTTAGTTACGTAGGTCAGCTTGACCACCTGCTCACGTTTTTCTTTATTCTTCGGCGGGCTGACAATCTGAGTGTGGATGAGTTTTGTCCGACGCGGCCCCTCACTTATTTTTAGTGTTTCGAACCGTTGGCCGGAATAGCCCTTAAATCGAAAGGCATAGGTGGCAATACTCATGCGCCGAAAGGCTTCGGTAAGTTGACTTTTGTGCTCATCGCTCGCTTTTCGCCAGGCCGTACCGGAGGCTACTCTGATCATAAAACCGAGATCAAACGCCGTAACAATAGCGGGTTCAAGTTTGGTGTAGCGTTCTTTCGCTGCCAGCGACTTCGCTTCCTTCATCACCCTCAAAAGAACGGCGTGAAAATTCTCAATAACTTTAGTTGGGCTGGGAATTTCGGCAGCGCTTACGGCCGCATTTACAGCTAAAGCAAGGATCAAAACTAAAATCCTAACTAGCTTCATTCGGGCAGCACCTCAGGAACCGGATTTTTTGAAGGGGATTACCGGTGAATAGCTGTCAATCTTGTCATCATGAGCTTGCAGGATTCTCTCAATCTCGGCGGAAATGCGGCTACAGCCATCGATCAGACGATCTGTTATCGTGTTATCAATATCTCTATCCTGCTCCTGCACAACATGCGTAAGGCTGCCGATCACGGTTTTATCATCAGCAAAGATCGCAGCCCCAACACCGACAACGCCTAAATCAACTTCGCTTTTGGAAATGCAAAAACCAAGCTGGCGCATCTCAGCCAAATGCTCTTTGAAATTTTCCCATTCTTCGCCGAGGCCAGCCTTGGCAATCTCGAGGCGATGATTGAGGAACAATTTCACCAACCGTCGTTCCGGCAGATTGGCGAGAATGATTTTGGCGGTGGCGCCATAGAACAACGGCATCGGTCGACCCCGCGTATAGCTGATAATAAAATCAGAAATTAGGGGCTCCTGATGGATACAAAGAACTTTGTCACCGTAGAGACTGCTCAAAAGCAACACACCCTCACCAAATTCACGGTGAAGTTCCGGCATTATATTTTGCGCCGCCATCAACAACGGATCAGTGTTTCTAATCAACCGGTCAAATTCAATAAAGCGGGGGCCTAAGACATGCGCGCCTTTACCGATAGAAATTAACAAACCGGAATCGCAAAGCTCTTTAACATAACGATAGGCCGTCGAGCGCGCATATCCGGTTTCACGGGTAATTTCCTCAAGCGTCCAGATCGGTTCCACTTCGGTATAGAGATCAAGTATGCTCAATAGACGTTCTAGACTAGACATTGAAATCCTCATTTAAACTTAGTGGTATTCTAACAGACTTTTCAACTCTCTGCACGTTTTGCCAAACAGTCCTAAATGTGAAAGCACAATTTGACTTTCAACATCAATGAATTACCTTTCAGGTTATAGGGAACTTAGAAGGATAGAATCCAAATGGAAAAAGCAACTTTTGGCGCTGGCTGTTTTTGGGGTATTGAACACGCTTTTAGAAAAGTGGACGGCGTTATCGAAGCACCGGTTGGCTATGCTGGCGGCACGACACCAGACCCGACCTATGAACAAGTTTGCAGTGGTCAAACGGGGCATGCGGAAGTCGTCGAGGTTGAATTTGATCCAGCTAAAGTCAGCTATAACGAGCTCCTCGAGGTATTCTGGACCATTCATGATCCCACCACGTTGAACCGTCAGGGCCCCGATATCGGCACCCAATACCGCTCTGCAATTTATTTTCATTCTCCTGAGCAGGAGCAAGCGGCTAAAGAATCGATCGCCGCGTTGGAAAACGGTGACCGCTTTCGCAATCCAATTGTCACCGAGCTGGCTCCGATTGATAGATTCTATATGGGCGAGGATTATCATCAGCGCTATTTCGAAAAGCAGGGCCAGCACTGACCTGGATTAATTAATGGCAGAGGCAAATATCGAAATTATCCCGCTTGATAGTGCTACTCAATTGGGTGAATCGGCAGCTGACAAAGTCTTTGTCATCGGTTCGCAAGCAACCGCCGGGCCGGCGCTTTGGGCCGCCAAAGCCGGCGTCCGGGCAGTAATTTTTCATGATACCGGCGTCGGCAAGGATGAAGCTGGACTATCCGCCCTACCCTATCTGCAAAAACTGGGAATGGCAGCTGCTTGCATTAATTCACAGACGGCCCGGATTAGTGACGGCAAAGATATGCTGACCCGAGGCGTGATCAGCCACTGTAATGTATTGGCGGAAGAGTTGGGCGTCAAAGCCGGGCAGCCCTGTAGGGATGCGGCGGAACTGTTACGCGCGGCCAGTCAATTTTCTGGCGAGCCTGACGAATCTGATGAACCGCTTCGCCATAATCTTGGTGAAATCAACGACATCAGTATCATTGGCCTCGATACCATGCCGCTTATTACGGCGGAAGATTCCGGGCAGATTGTCATCACAGGTTCCCATGGCGGCTTGGTTGGCGGCGGTGATCCCGCAAATGCCACTCGCGGCATTGCCGTCAAAGCTGCGATTTTTCATGACGCTGGAATGTGTCCCGATAACTCTAGCACCAGCCGCCTCCCTGCCCTTGATCAGCTAGCCATACCCGCTGCGACAGTCGGAGCGATGTCGGCCCGCATATCGGATGCAATCTCAATGTTTGATACCGGCGAGCTTTCGATGGTCAACAAAACCGCCCAAGAATTAGGTGCGAATATCGGCATGAGTGCTAAAAAATTCTGCGAATTAATTGCATATAGTTAGATGCTGGCATAATCCCTTCACACCTGATAGGCCTTTGTGATTAGAACTATCGAGGACCAACACGTGGCCAGCCGAACTTTAAATAAACCAATATTAGTACTGATATTAGGCACCATCATTCTGTGTGTATCCTTTGGTGTGCGCTCAAGTCTCGGCGTTTATCTGAAACCTATCAGTTTTGATCTCGGCTGGGGCCGGGAAATATTCGCCTTTGCTATTGCCTTGCAAAGTCTGATTTGGGGAATATCTACACCGCTGATGGGGTATCTAGCTGACCGTTTTGGCCCAGCCAAAGTGGTTGCTATCGGCGCTCTCCTTTACGCCAGCGGCCTTTACGTAATGTCCCAAGCGACAGCACCGCTGGAGGCGACAATTGGCGTCGGTGTATTGACAGGTTTTGCGCTCAGCATGACCGGTTTTCCGATTATCCTATCTGTTATTGCCCGTCGTTTTCCACCTGGGAAACGTACGCTCGTCATGGGCATCGGCAGCGCTGGCGGTTCATCCGGCCAGCTGATTTTAGTGCCGTTTAGCCAATGGCTGATCAATGGGCAAGGCTGGATTATGTCGATGGTTCTCCTTGCCATTATGGTTGCCGTCATTGTGCCACTGGCTGCGTCGCTTGCAGGCGGCAACGAACGCGCCGATGACGATTATTCTGAACAAAATTTTTTAGATGCCATGCGTGAAGCAGGCGGCCATGGCGGCTACCGGCTTCTGATTTTCGGCTATTTCGTCTGTGGCTTTCAAACCATGTTCATCGGCGCTCATTTACCGGCCTATTTGAGCGATCTCGGCCAATCGGAGTGGGTTGGCGCGACGGCCTTGTCGCTGATCGGCGGTTTTAACATCATCGGCTGCATTCTCTGGGGATTAGCCGGCGACCGCAGTTCAAAGAAAATGCTGCTGGCAGCACTATATAGTCTGCGTGCTCTGGTCATGCTCGGTTTTATCCTCTTGCCGATGTCAACTTTCACCGTGGTTATCTTATCTGCGGCCATGGGGATGTTGTGGCTGGGAACCGTGCCCCTTACCACCGGATTAGTGGTACAGATTTTCGGCACTCAATATATGGCAACCTTAGTTGGTTTTACTTTCTTCGGCCATCAGATCGGAAGTTTTCTCGGCATCTGGCTGGGCGGTTGGGTATTTGATGCCACTGGCAGCTATGATCCAATATTTTGGGGTGGCATTATCCTAGGCTTGTTGGCAACCCTCGCTCATTTCCCGATCAATGACAAACCGGTTGCCCGCCTAGCTGAAGAAGCCATGCAAGCGGCTAAAGCTTAATATATAGGTGACTGTTACCTAAATTGCCGGTTTAATAACCTGAAAAGCAGACGAGGTAGACAGTGGCAACAAATGATAATCCTATTTTAATTGTCGGTGGCGGCTTTGGCGGCCTCACCGCCGCGCTCGCCTTGGGCAAGCGAGGCATCCCCGTCCAGGTCTTTGAAGGCGCACCTGAGTTTGGCGCCATCGGGTATGGCATTCAGTTTGGCCCAAATATATTTCATGTCTTTGACCGCTTAGGCATTAGCGAAGAAGTTATGAGCGTTGGTGACGAGCCAAAATCCCTGCTTATGCTTGATGCCCTCAATGGCGATCAAGTCGTTCATATTCCAACCGGAGACAGTTTTCGCGCCCGCTTCAAGCAACCTTATTTGATCGTTCACCGAATTGACTTGCACACGGTTTTGCTTGATGCCTGCAAGAAGATCGACGCCATTCAGCTTGAGCCGGACGCAATGGTGACGGGCTATAGTACTGAAGGCGATCAGGTTTCGGTGACGACCGACGACGGTCGTAGCTTTACCGGTCGCGCCCTGATCGGTGCCGATGGTATTAGATCAGCTACCCGAGCCCAGCTCATCGATGACGGTGAGCCGGTGCTGAACGGTTATTTTGCCCATCGTACCATCGTGCCGATGGAGTCCCTGAAGGTGGATGTGCCCCGCGACAAAGTGTTCTTGTGGGGTGGCCCCGGCTTTCACGTTGTCCATTATCCGCTGCGTCATGGTACGGAGTTTAATATAGTCGCGGTGTTGCGCTCCGAGAACAAGGCCGAACGCGGCGATGCCGATGCCTATCGGGCAGAATTGGAAGAAATTACCCAATCCGCGACTCCCGAAGTCAAAGCACTAATCGCGATGATGGATCTCGAACAGCGCTTTATGATTGGTGACCGCGATCCGATCCGAAACTGGCATCAGGGCCGTATCTGCTTGCTCGGCGATGCAGCACACCCGACCCTACAATCACTCGCCCAAGGCGCTTGCATGGCGATTGAAGACGGTCTCCATCTCGCCAATTTAATTCATGCAAAAGGTGATGATTACGACGCGGCGTTTACGCAGTTCACCTCAGACCGCTATCTCCGCACGGCGCGGGTGACGCTGGAATCTCGCTATATCTGGGAATTTTATCACGGCGACGGTATTGAGCGCGAAGTCCAGTATCAAATCTATAAAGACCGCAACGAAGCCGATGCCTTTGAATGCGTTTCCTGGCTCTATGACGGCTTTCCGTTTGATGAGGTGTAGAATCTACTCCAGCTTCACCGCTCCCACATAAGTACTCTCACCGAGCGTGACCTCGATATGTTTTGACGGGTAGTCAGGATGCGAAACTTCGATCTCGTAAGACCCACTATCAGGTTCAAGGTTGTCGATTTTAAAATCACCGAAAGCGTCGCTCCAAGTTTCAGCGATTTTGTGGCCGGCTTTGCTGAGGAGCACGATGGCTTTCTCAATACATTCCTCTACGCCATCAATATCGGCGATGACGCTGCCGCCGACAAAACACTTGGAATAAAGATTGAGATTTTTGTAATAGACACGGGGCTTGGTGCCGTGCTCTGGATGCAGCACCTGCAACTCTTCATCTGTCACTATTTTTTGCATCTCAGAGTCTTCAATTTGCACGGATTTCAGCGCCCCTGTCGGACAGGCCTGAACGGGACGGGGTTCCTTCCAGCCTCTATCCAATAAATGCGCATCAAAAATCCAGGCTTGTGGCACGTCTTTTTCGTCGTTCCACCAAATTGCACCATAGGGGCAGGCATCAACGAGCTGCTTTTGACCTTGGGCTTTCTCTGGATCGATGATGACCAGTCCGTCCGACCGTTTGGTGATGGCGTCGTTTTCAGCGGCTGCCATACAAGGCGCTTCATCGCAGTGATTACACGTCGTCGGCACATATGAAACATCAACCATCGGCGCTTGGCCGCGTTCATTGCGGAGAATATTGATCCAGTGATGGCCATGCAGCGGCATCGCCGTGGCATAGCCTGGATGTTCGTTGCCGACATATTCATCAGCAACCGACAAAAAGCAGTTGTTAGAGTTGTGACATTTCGCAACGTCGACAATCAGGTTCCATTTTTTCATGATTTTTCTCCTGATCCTATTCTGCCGGCACGAGCGGTTCGGCGGCAGCTGCCGAATTGCTATTGATCGCGTCAGTGCCGTCCCATTTCTCGATCTCAATCAGGCAGGAATTATAAGCTGCCGAATGAACCTTCTCGGTCTGCATGCGCTTCGGCGTCAGCAAATTGACGCAGCCGCCTCGGTCTGCCGAATAACCGGGCTTGCCGAGCGGATCATAAACCGCGGAAGCCTGCCGGCAATGAATGACGCCCGGCATCAAGCGCTCTGTAATCCGGGCGGCGCAGATGACGGCACCTCGGTCATTATA
>JABIIH010000033.1 GCA_018649245.1 Rhodospirillaceae bacterium
TCATGCTCGGTATAGTCAGTAATAAAACCGGCTATCTGCTGCGCGCTGAATGCGAGCATCTTGGCTGGTCCAAATATTTCACTGCAATCATTGGCGCCCAAGACGCAGTGAAGGATAAGCCGGCACCCGACCCGATTTACCTCTGCCTAGAAGGTACGAAAATTAAGCCAAGCAGAAATATATGGTATGTCGGTGATGCACCAACTGATTTAGAATGTGCCTATAACGCCAATCTGACGGCTGTACTAATTAGAGATTCGGCAATTACCGCTGAATATGAACGTTTTCCACCTCATCACCATTTCGAGAATCTCAACAAAATGGCTACTTTTCTAGACGATTTGAAACAAACCCTTTTAAAGTAATTAGAGCCGTGTAATATGATCTGTGGAAGGGCGGTTAAACGAACCTCCAATAAAATTAAATAAAAACAGTCAAAAAAAGGGGGATATACCCATGGCTGAAAAATCGCAAAATGTTCAAGACGTATTTTTAAATCATGTCCGTAAAAGTAAAAATCCTGTCACAGTATTTTTGGTTAATGGCGTAAAGCTTCAAGGAATTATCACTTGGTTTGATAATTTCTCGGTTTTGCTACGTCGTGATGGTCATACTCAACTGGTCTACAAACACGCTATTTCCACGGTGATGCCATCTGGTCCAGTTCAGCTTTTTGAACCAGAAACCAAGGATCTAGATGAAGATGCCGGAGCCGGTGCCGACGCTACTGCCGACGCCGAGTAGCTTTGGCGTAATTTGAGCTGGAATTCTGCCGATGAAATGCGACCGACCACTGGTCGCTGCCTCGTCCTTCATCCGCTATTAAAATTATCGAGTATTGATAGCTCCGGTAACGGTAGCGCTTTGCGCGATCCCGAAGGGCGCTTGGAAGAAGCAACCCGACTGGCCGAGGCAATTGAGCTCGAAATTCATCACGCAGAGATCGTTACAGTTAATCGACCGAAGCCGGCAAGTTTGCTGGGCGGAGGTGCAGTTGAACGGCTCGAAGGTTATATCGCTCATCATGATATTGAAGTTGTGGTAGTGGATGCAGCCCTAACGCCCGTGCAACAACGAAATCTGGAACAAGCGTGGAAAGCCAAGGTTATCGACCGTACGGGGCTAATTTTGGAAATATTTGGCGCTCGCGCTCGTACCAAGGAAGGCAAACTCCAGGTTGAATTAGCTGCACTGAGCTATCAACGCTCTCGGCTGGTTCGCTCCTGGACCCATTTAGAGCGCCAACGTGGCGGCTTTGGCTTTATGGGCGGCCCCGGTGAACGGCAAATTGAAGCGGATCGCCGTATGATTGATGAGCGTATCACCAGTCTCAAACGCCAATTGAAAGACGTCCGGCGAACCCGCCAACTGCATCGTGAGGCCCGCCAACGGGTGCCATATCCCGTGGTTGCCCTCGTCGGCTATACCAATGCCGGCAAATCAACGCTGTTCAATTCTCTTAGCAAGGCAGACGTGGTGTCGGAAGACCAGCTATTTGCCACACTTGATCCGACGATGCGGAGCATGAAACTACCGTCGGGCAGGGATGCGATTTTGTCAGATACAGTTGGCTTTGTTTCCGACCTGCCGCATGAACTCGTCGAAGCTTTCCGGGCAACGCTCGAAGAAGTTCAGGAAGCGGATTTACTGCTGCATGTTCGTGACATTTCTCATAGTGACACGGAAGCGCAAAAAGAAGATGTCGATCAGGTGTTAAATAATTTAGGCGTTACCGAGGATAGCGATTTTGCCAAAGTGGCCCCAATTCCATTGATTGAAGTCCTCAATAAATCTGACTTACTGACGTCCGAAGAACGCGACATTCAAACCACGCGCACCAACCGCAATAATGATCAAATGGTTTTAGTATCGGCACTTACCGGCGATGGCTTTGAAGCATTATTGAAAGCGGTTGACGATCGACTAACCGCCCGGCGCCAAGAAGTTGAATTAAAGTTAAGTTGGGAAGAGGGGGCTTTGCTGGCTTGGCTTTATGAACGTGGCGAAGTTATAGAACGCCACGATAAAGCAGACTGGGTCGAGTTAAAAATTAAGTTAGAACCGGAAGATATTGCCCGTTACGAGCAAAAGAAAATTATGCACTGAATATATTACTCAGGATTGCTCGTTGCATCCTTTAGGAATTCCTTGAATGTATTCAGCAATCCCATATCCAAGCCATCAGACATTTCTGACATAATACCGAGCGCTTTATCAGGGTCCATGGCTGGTTTGTATACCCGGCGATCAGTTAAGGCACTGTAGATATCAACAATAGAGCCCATCCGCGCCAGGATATTCAACTCACTACCTTTGAGACCAAGCGGATAGCCGGAACCATCGAGCTTTTCATGATGTTGCAGCGCGATAATTTCCACGCCAATAGTGATATCATTGGCTTTGCCGAAAATTGCCTTGGTATGATCAACATGGGTTTTCATGATTTCGAATTCGGCTTCTTCAAGACGTGCTGGTTTGTTCAAAATATCTTGTGGCACCAAACCTTTGCCGAGATCGTGCATTAAGCCGCCAGATGACAAGGTGAGTAATTCATCGCCTTTCATGCCGACGGCATGGCCCAACAACGATAGATAAATTGCCACTCGAAGGGAATGAACATAGGTATAATCATCATGTTGTTGAACAGCGCCTAGCAGGCCGAGCACCTGGTCGTTCTCAACAGCTTCAACGAGTGGGCTGCAACTTTGTTCTATTTCTTTAACCGGAATTGCCCCGCCTTCATTCATGACCTTAAAAGTATCTCTAAATATGCCAACGGTTTCGGTCAGCACTTTGCGTTGTACCGTCGGTAATTTTTCCCACGACTTTTCGACACCGCTATTTACACCACTGGAAACTTTTCCAAGAAGCTGATCCCGTTTTATCGGATTTACCAGATACTCAAAATCAATGCCAAAATCTGATTCCTCAACCAGTTTTTTGGAGTGCGGTTCGATCAATAATATTTTTGGAATACTTTCTATGCTTGGAATTTTCTTAGTGCGCTCAAGAAATGGTAAGCCGCCGGTTGGCTTTACATTGTTATCGACGATTATCGCGTAAAACGCTTCCTGCTGAAGCGCGTCAATCGCCCGGTCAGTGTCAGTAAATATTCTGACTTCAAAGAACGTAGCCAAAATAGATTGAACTTGAGCATTTAGTTCAAGGTTCGATCCAATCGCAGCAATAGGTGTTAAATTGGCCATTTTTCCCCAATAAACGTTCTTTTGTTAAAAATTCTTTGGATACGATATTATGCATCCGTAAGTTTAAAAGATTATGGTAAAATATAACAACTAACAACAGCTTAGGAGGTGAGCTGGTTAATGTAACGAAAAAACTTAGACTTCTTGGTATTGTTATAATTCTACTAGTAGATATTTGGAGCAAATGCCCAATCACATGGTTTGCGTGGTAAAGCCGAAGCTGTCACATTCTCAATATATTTAACCATCGCACTCCACCAGCAAAGCGACTTTAATGACGAAGCGGAACGCCTCCTTCAAATATTCACCGACAGCTATCACCGGGATCGCGATATCTACTCACCGTAATATCATTCGAAGCCGGAATTCTTAATGCTGCCGGATCAAAATAAAGTTGCTGCTATCATCCGTGAAACAGCCAGTATTGAAATTCTCCCGTTATTCCGAAAATTAAAAGATCACCAAATTGACGATAAAGAATCTGGTGAGATTGTTACCGCCGCGGATATCAATGCTGAACAGAGACTAACGGCAGCATTGGAAAAGTTGGCTCCCGGGAGTACGACGGTTGGCGAAGAAGCGGTTTCAGAAAATCCTGAAATCCTCGACCGTTTAGCTGGAGATCGAGCGGTCTGGGTGATTGATCCTGTTGACGGGACACGAAATTTTGCCAATGGTAAAGAATGTTTCGCGGTCATTATAGCCTATTGCCAAAGCGGCGTGACGCTTGCCGGCTGGATTTATGATCCGGTCAGTGACTGCATGTATTATGCGGCTGACGGGGCAGGGGCCTGGGCCAATGACCGCCGCTTGAATATACCACCGTCACCCGCAGTCAATGAAATGACCGGCTCGGTTAGTAAGCGCCATTTTGATCGTCTCGATAAACGACGGCCATCACCAGATATCCCTGGTGATATGATCCGCTACCGCTGTGTCGGCCGAGAGTATACAGACTTGGCTTTAGGTGAATTGCATTTTGCGGAATATGGCATGTTGAAACCCTGGGACCATGCAGCCGGAATATTGATCCACGCCGAAGCTGGTGGATTTTCGGCTTACACCGAGGATCAAATCCCCTACCGGCCAGGCCCGACGACACGTAAACATTTGCTCGCCGCTGCCAGTCAAGCTGAGTGGCAAGTATTAAAAGAACTTTTTATCTAAGTGGGAGACCCATTCATCAATACTATCAGGACGTGTATAAAATGAGTGGTGGACCTGGAATACATCAAGTCTGATTTGGATCCTTACATGAAATGTTAAATTATTGATATTCCATAATTTTATCTTCCGATCTCCTGCAGAATTAGGGTAACTACGTAGTATCCACAACTAATAATCTATCTCCAGCTCTGCTCAATTCCCTTAAATACTAAAGGTAAGGATTCTGTCTTGTCAGATTGGCGCTATGGCCGCTATTTTTTGCTTGAAGAAGATGTAAGATCACTTTTCCAATGGCTGAATGAACACATCGGTGACGAGTGGACCGTTGATGTGCTTGGCGTGTGCCCAAATGAAGATAAACTTATTTTAAACGCTGTCTTTGGCGCTGAAGAGCACCTTAAACTTTTCCAGCAGAATTATATCAGCGATCAATCCCGCTACGCTGCTCTCTATAACAATCGCCGGAAGCCCGAATTTAAATGGCCGGAAAAAGCGGAACGGCGCAGCAGCCACGACCGCCGGACCGACAAAAACCGCCGAGCTCCTAAACGGCCTGAATCGCGCCGTCTTGAGGATATCGTCAAACGCGCTTTGGTACGGAAACGTTCGATCTCACTGGCCGAAGTACCAATAGAAGAACAACTTAAAGCCAGCTAACCACCAAGCGAAACGATCAACAGCGGTGGTTTATCGCGAATTGAATTTAGCCGCCAACCATAAAACTTAACCGAGCCTTCATTCCAGATTTTCTGCGCGTTATGCGTCACGACCTTGGCATCTGTTTTAATGCGGATAACGCCTTGGACGGTGAGGCCTAATTGCTCTAACCGCGCGGCATCCTGGCTCTTAATATATTTTCCTTTGAGCATGATCGTCGCTTTTTTCTTATCATAGGTGATCGATAACATGTTTTCATTGCGGCGGAAGAACATGACTTGGCGGGCTTTGATAATATCGCCGCCTTTACTCCAGTTAACCTTAAAGGCGCCTTGCTTGAAGTAAGAAACCGACTTAGTTGATGTATCGCGTTCAAAATCGTCAATGATTTTTTGAATTTTCTCCTTGAACTCCGGGCTGTCTACTTTAAGTTTTTTACTGCGCATCGACTTGTAGATGTTGAGGTCGACGATATAACCGTCGAAGGACATTTTATAGAGCCCGGTTCGGGACAGCTCCATTTCAGCGTCAAAACTCGCTGGTAAATAACAGCCCGACAAAATCAAAATGGCCGGCACCAAGAGGGCAAATTTTCTAAACAGCATTTTGCAGCGCTTCATTGTTGTGGGTAGGCATTAATTTAGCCTTATTATCAAGATTATCAGGGCCTTCGTAAACGGCAATTATGGTTTCTTTTTGGCTTCTTGCCATAATTCTTCCATTTCTTCGAGTGATACGTCTTCGAATTTCTGACCAGCTTTTGTCAGCCCTTGTTCGATATAATTAAAACGCCTCTCAAATTTTACATTGCCGTGACGCAGCGCTGCCTCCGGGTCGATGCCTAATTTGCGCGCCAGATTAACCGTCGAAAACAGGACGTCGCCGAATTCGTCAATCAACAATGCTTCATCTTTTTCCGGCTTGGAAATTTCTTCCGCGAGCTCGTCCAGTTCCTCTTTAAGTTTATCGTGTGCTCCATCCACATCCGGCCAGTCAAAACCAACCCGAGCCGCGCGTTTTTGCAATTTAAAAGCCCGGAGTAGGGCAGGCAGGCCTTTTGCCACACCAGCCAAAACTCCTCCAGAATCACCAGTTTCATCGGATTTTTCCGCCCGTTCTTTGGCTTTTAACTCCTCCCAGGCCAGAGTTTGCTGTGCAGCGTTTTCGACATCGGTCGAGCCAAAGACATGAGGGTGTCGGCGCACCATTTTTTCGCTGATCGCCTCAACCACTTCATCGAAAGTGAAGGCTTTATCTTCGGCTGCCATCTGGGTGTAATAAATCACCTGCAGGAGCAAATCTCCCAATTCGTCTTTAAGTGCCGCCATATCCTTATGATCAATGGCATCGGCGACTTCATAAGCCTCTTCAATGGTGTAAGGCGCGATGGTCTCGTAAGTTTGCTCGATATCCCACGGACAGCCGCCTTCAGGGTCGCGCAATCGCTCCATAATGTATATTAACCGTTCAATACCGCGGATATTTTTGGCGTTTAGATCATCCATACTCAGTTATCTTCGAACCTATTCGGGGAATATTTTGAGAAATCTACCGTTGTTATGCTACATAAGTGTACGACTAAAAGTCATACACTAAAAAGCCCCCCAACTGAACGAGGCAATCAAATGTTTGGCAAAATAAAGTCTTTGGGAATTATCAGTATTATCGTCACGATCGCGACCTTAACCGGGGCGGCAACGGAAACCGATGAAGTCGTCGGCAGTGTGGTCAAAATTCAAGGCTCCGCCATTGCCATGCAGGATGCTGTACCACGCATTCTTAAAGCTCAATCGCCGATTATGATGGGTGATGTGATCTCAACCGGCAAAGCCAGCCGGGTGGCAATTAAAATGATTGATGAAGCCCAGTTCAATCTCGGCGCCCGCACCAATTTTGTGGTTGAAGAATATTTCCTCAAACCCCAGGACAGCAATGCTGCCGTCAGGTTGTTATCGGGCGCGGTGGGTATTGTCACCGGTAAGATCGCCTCCTTGGACAGGCGACCGTTCCTGCTTAAAACCGCAACTGCGATCATTGGCGTACGCGGCACCACCTTCTGGGGCGGTGAGCTTGATGGCGTTTTACAATTTGCTTTGCTCAAAGGGAAGGGGATTGAAGTCTCCAACCGGGCCGGCAGCGTTGTGCTGACAGGTCTCGGCCACGGCACCACGGTAAAAGATGAAAATACCGCGCCAACACCGCCTAAAATGTGGGGCCAGGGGAAGCTTGATCGGGCGGCGGCAATGACGAATATGCAATAAAGCGAATATCTATCAAAAAACTTGAGGGCAACATGACGACTTGGGTACGATTTAAACTCGATGGCGCGGCGCATTACGGTGTTTTGGACGGCGATTCCATTGATATTCACGGTGGTGACATGTTTGAGGGCTCGGCGAGTATGGGTGGCACAGCCAATTTGGCCGATGTCGAGCTTTTAACGCCTTGTGTGCCGACTAAGATTGTCGCTCTCTGGAACAACTCGAAATCAGCCGCTGAAAAGCAAGGCCTGGAAACACCGGAAGACCCGTTGTTTTTCATCAAAGGCTCAAATACTCATTTGGCTCATGGCGGGGTTATTCAAAAACCAGCCTCCTATGACGGCCGGGTGATCTATGAAGCTGAGCTCGGTGTGGTCATTGGCAAGCTCGCCAAGGAAGTCCCGGAAGCCGACGCCGCCAGCCATATCTTCGGCTACACTTGCGTCAATGATGTGACGGCGTTGACCTTGCTCGATAAAGACCCGAGCTTTCCGCAATGGGCGCGGGCCAAGGGGTTCGACACCTTTGGCGCCTTTGGTCCCGGTATTCTCTCCGGGGTCGATATTTCTAGCGCCAGCATTCGGGCTGAACTCAATGGCCGGGAGCGGCAAAACTATCCGGTCAGTGATTTAATGATGGCACCAGCCGAGCTGGTGCATCGTATCTCACAGGATATGACGCTTTATCCCGGCGATATTATTTCCTGCGGCACGGGGCCGGGCGCTTTGCCGATGAAGCCGGGTGCTCAAATTGACGTCATCATTGACGGCATTGGCACGCTCAGTAATACATACGAATAAATAATCAGAAGAATAGGGGGCTCTTATGGGGTTAGTTACCACAGTCATTCTGCCGCTCGCTTTGGCTTTCATCATGTTCACGCTGGGACTTGGCCTGACCATTGCCGATTTCGTCCGGGTCGCCAGTCAGCCCAAGGATTTCGTCGTTGGCTTAATCTCGCAAATTATCCTGCTGCCGCTGGTCGGCTTCGCGCTCTTGAACGTCTGGCCGGGCATTGCCCCCGAAATAGCCTTGGGCGTGATGATTATTGCCGCTGCCCCCGGAGGCGTAACATCAAATATCCTGACTTCCTTTGCCAAAGGCGATGTCGCACTGTCGATCTCGCTGACCGCTATTATCAGCCTCTTAAGCGTGCTGACCATTCCGTTCATCGTGGTGTTTTCATACGGCTATTTTGTCGGCGAGGGCACAACCGGGGAGGTCTCAATTACCAAAACGGCTGTCAGCGTGTTCCTGATTGTCACCGTGCCGGTGCTGATCGGCTTGGCCGTGCGAAATTATGCCGAAGGTTTTGCCCTGAAGTTTGAAGGCATTGGCCAGAAAATCTCTGCCGTGTTGTTTGCCCTGGTTTTATTAGGCGCAATTATCCAGGAACGTAACAATATAGTCGAGTTTTACGCCCAAGCTGGCGGTGTTACGCTGGCGCTCAACGTTATCATGCTGGCGCTGGCCTGGTATATCGCCAAGATGTTCGGCTCCGGTACCAAGCAGCGCATCGCTATTTCAATCGAATGCGGCCTGCAAAACGGCACGCTGGCTATTGCTGTCGCGACGTTATTGTTCGACGGTGGCGCCACGGTAATTCCGGCCGCTGTCTACAGCCTGACCATGTTCGCCACAGCCCTGATCTTTATCTGGTGGCTGAGGAGGGGGGAATAACTTGAGAGTAATAGGAGAATAAGAAGTGGCTAAATTTTTATTTGTTTATCACGGTGAAGGCAAGCCGGAGACGCCTGAAGCCGGCCAAGAATTAATGACCCAATGGCGAGCCTGGATGGAAGGCCTGGGAGACGCGATCGTTGATCCCGGCATCCCAGTCGGTATGTCAAAAACTGTCAGTGCTGATGGTGTTACCGATGATGGCGGCCCGAATCCGACGTCCGGCATTACCATTGTTGAAGCTGATAACATGGATGCGGCAATCGCCATGGCGCAACCTTGCCCGCATATCACGCTGAACGGCGGCACCATCGAAGTCGCCGAAGCGATGGAAATGGAGATGTAGGCTTTAAAAACGTCGTCATACGCGGACTTGATCCGCGTATCCAGCTTTCCAAGTCAGTAAGATGGATGCACGGGTCACGCCCGTGCATGACGGGTGGGGGTTAAAAGAGGACACTTTGGTCACCGAGACTCTGGCTCCGATAGATCATGCCAAAAATATGTCCCAGAACCTTTGGAAAAAACATTGCTTGCATGTATATCAAGGGGCGGGAGCATTTTGCCCTCCCAAAAATGGAATTAAATCTATAGAATTGATTGCATGCAGAAAGCTTTGATCAACCTTCTTTTTGCCGTTGGTGCATTGGTAATAATTGGAATTCCACTGGGAATTTTGATCACCGTTTTTTACGACCCATTCAGTGAGTTCGCTATCAAAGTGGAAATGTTTCAAGTATTGATTGGCGGTTCTTTTGCCGCCATCGCTGCTGTAATCACAGCTGGTGCGATTTATGGGGCCGCTACGCACCCAGTTCGAACCGAGGCTAAACGCCTGAAAAAAAATAAAATTCAGGAAGAACCGATCATTGCTGGAATATTGGTTGCTTTGGTTGTTGAATTGACTAACCATTTGGTGGCAATTAAAACCCAAATTCTTAAAGGCGAAATTTGGCGCCACGCAGAATATCAGCCGATGGATATCCCAGAACAACTGAGACGGATTGATGTAATTATTAGTCAGCCCGTTGAAATTGGTATGAAGATTTCTAAATTTACTGGAGAAGCTGCAAGTTTGAATTCTTTGTTTCGGATAACGAATTTTGACGATAATGCGGACAAGGTAACGCTTACCAATAGAATTCAGGTAATCGTAGACCTGGGAGATGAATTGAGCCGAGATTTGCTCTCGATTGCCGGTATCCAGAATATCGAAAAGAAATAAATTACATATCGACGGGGCCTTAGTGCTCATTCGTCAGCACCACCATCAACAACCGTTAGAAAGTTGTTCTTTCTAATTTCCGCGAGAATTAGCTGAATTGACTGAGGGTGAATAACCAACAAATTCACCAATCTCTGCATTGGTGTGGCCACGCTTAAACATCCTGAAAATCAGGTCATATTTGCGTTTTTTCCATCTGGCCTTAGTCCTTTTTCGATAGAAACGTATGAGCAAATCAATGGTGCTTGGTTCATCACCAGTGTTTAACGAAATTTCATTGATTGCCTCTCTGCGATCTAATCCATTTCGCTTTTGCTCATGCCGTATTGCGCGGCTTAAATAGCGACCTCGCGCGATAGATTTCTGGATGCGTTTATCCGCACTCTCTTTGACTTCGGCTTCGGATTTGGCCTTACGTTCTTCTTCATCAACGCGTTCTATCGTGACTTCTGCAATCTCTTGAAGAGCAGGGAGAAGATATTGAACAAGAACCTCGGCAGTTTCCCAGGGCATTTCCAAGGTGACTTTGCAAAGGTTGGCATATGGATTAATGCGCTTAGGTGCCATGATGCACCGCGCATTCAGAAATCAGATCATTTAGGCAGAAGAGTGGTGATGTACGATGTACGTCATACGTTCGTGGATTGAACCTGTAAACAGGAACAATGAACATCCTGTTGTCGCATAATGTATATTATGGAAAGTACAGGTATTATAAAATTGTTTTATTTAATATCAATGTGTTACGGAAGATGTATGCATATGTTTATAAAACAATATCAACACCTTTCCTAAACCTCAAAAACCATGCCGTCATAGGCCAGTTCGGCATACTCCGGCAGCCGCGCACTCACTGTGTCGTAGTCAATACGATGAGATAAATGGCTTAAGATAAGCTTACGTGGTTGGATGCGTTCGCCCCACTCCAGCACTTTATCAATATGCGCATGCGTTGTGTGCGGCTCAGTTTCCCACAAAGCGCCGACCAGCCAAGTATCGATGCCTTCGAGAGCCACAAAGCTTGCTTCAGGCAGCTCAACCACATCGGTCGAATAGGCAAAATTATCAAAGCGAAAGCCAAGCGTGCGCGAAAAGCCATGATCCTGATCCATCACCTTGATCGCAAAGTCGCCAATCGAGATGCTTTCTCCGATAGCAATGTCATGACGCGTCAGGCACGGCTTATAGAAAAAATTGGTGTCGTTTTTAAGCGGTTCCAGCACATAACCAAACCGCGCCGCAATATCATCCCAGGTTTTGCGATCCGCATAGGCCGGCAGCCAATCCTCAATAACCCGGTTAACTGAGCGCAGATCATCAATGCCATGCAGATGATCGGCATGACCGTGGGTGTAAATCACCGCATCCAGGCGCTCGACCTCGGCAGTGATCAATTGAGCGCGTAAATCCGGCGAGCTATCGACTAAAATACGGGTTTCAGAGTTTTCGACCAGGATCGATGGCCGCGTTCTTATATTCTTGGGGTTTTTGAGGTCGGTTGTCAGCCAGGGCTCGCCGATCATGGGCGTGCCGCCGCTATGCCCAGAGCCTAAAACGGTTATTTTCATGTAGAAACTGGCCGTTCAGCTTTGGCAAACAGCCGGAAAAAATTGTTAGTGGTGCGTTCCGCCAGCTCATCAGGCGAAATATTGAAGATTTCCGCCGCTTTTGCCGCCGTATGGGCAACGAAAGCCGGCTCATTCGGCTTACCACGATGCGGAATTGGCGCCAAAAACGGTGCATCTGTCTCAACCAGAATGTGATCCAACGGCACGGCTTTAACGGTTTCGCGGATCGGTTCAGCGGTCTTGAAGGTGATAATGCCGGATAAAGAGATCGCCATGTCATGGCCGACGGCGCATTTCGCCAGTTCCGGCCCCGCACTAAAACAATGGATTACCCCTGGGAACGTACCTTTTTTCTGCTCCTCATCGATGATGGCGATGGTCCGCTCATCAGCATCACGCGTGTGCACAACGACCGGCAGCTGGGATTCCCGCGCCGCCGCAATATGGGTGCGAAAAGACCGTTCCTGAGCCTCATGCGGTGAATTATCGTAAAAAAAATCGAGCCCGGTCTCGCCGATACCGACGACCTTCGGATGCTGGGTCAGCTCAACCAAAGTCTCAACATCAGTTTCAGGCTCTTTACCGGACTCATGCGGGTGAATGCCGACCGTGCAAGCAACGTTGTCATGCGCTTCCGCGGTAGCTAACACACCGTCGAAATCGCTTAATCTTGTGCCGATAGAGAGCATAAAGCCGACACCGGCCTCAGCCGCGCGGCTGAGCGCCCCCTCGATATCTTCCGCGAGGCCGTCGTAATTTAAGTGACAATGGCTGTCTACAAGCATGTTTCCTGGCATATTTATTTCACCATCCGAAATGTGGAGGCGCTTTGTAGCACCCTGCTCCCGATAAAGCTATTCCGCTATGGCAATACTTTCTGTATGGTTAAGGCAGCGTAAACTGTTGTGAAAGAATTGCCCCATGTCGATGATCCAAACCACCTGCCGATTGTGCCTGGTCCGTTGCGGAATGCTGGTCGAAACCGAAGATGCGCCGAGCTCTGCCGGCTCCTCTTCAAATTCACCGCTCGGAAAAATCAAAAAGTTCATCGGCGACCGGGCACATCCCTTAAGCCAGGGCTATCTTTGCGTCAAAGGCAAAGCCTCGGTGGATATGATGGAGGCCGAAGACCGCATCATCTATCCGCAAAAACGCGTTGGTGAGCGCGGCTCCGGTCAATGGGAGCGCGTTAGCTGGGATGAAGCGCTGCAGGACATTGCCGAGCGTATGAACGCCATCATTGATGAGCATGGTGCCAGAGCAATTGCCGTCCAGGCTCTGCCACCAAAGGAATACTTTGCCTATGATTTGTTCTTAGAAGCCATCGGCAGCCCGACCTTTTTTAAACATGATGCGCATAACTGTTTTACGCCGCAATTAATGTCCGACGTGCTGACTTTTGGCATGCTGACAACCTATATCAATTTTAAAAACGTCGAGGACTGCGAGACCATTGTCCTGTGGGGCGTCAATCTGACTGAGACCAATGGCTCGAAGGCTGTTCGGGTCAAAGATGCGGTGCGCAAACATGGCGCCAAAACTATCGTGGTTGATCCAAGGCCAACCCGTTCCGCCCGGGAAGCTGATCTCTGGCTGCGCATCCGGCCCGGTACCGATGCCGCTCTCGCCATGGGCATGATCAATCTGATGATCGAGAACGACTGGTACGACGCAGATTTCGTTGAAAACTGGACCATCGGCTTTGAGGAGCTTAAGGCCCGTGCAGCTGAATACACGTTAGAGAAAACTGCGGCAAGAACCTGGATCCCGGCGGAAGACATCCTCGAAGCGACGCGCCTATTCGCCACGTCCAATTCGTCCGCGCTCTATACTTTTATCGGTGCGACGATGGGCGGCAATTCGATCTCAACACTTAGATTAATGGGCTTTTTGCCGGCACTGACCGGTCGCCTCGATCAACCGGGCAATAACTGCACCCACTTGCCGGTCAATATGAGAATGCCGAGCTATTATCGCCCTGGCGCCGAAAGCGATGACAGCGAACGCCTCGCCGATCAAATCAGCGCCGATAAATTTCCGTTGTTGAGTGGGCCGACCGCCCTCACGGCCCCCTACCCCAACCCCGCCCATGTTATCGATGCGATGCTGACCGGTGATCCTTATCCAGTGAAGGCATTATGGACCGATTGCAATCCAATGGTTGGCCTCGAAGACAGCTATAAAGTGCTGGAAGCCTTAAAGACACTCGATCTGTTGATCGTCTCCGATATGTTCGAAAGCCCAACGGCGCATCTCGCCGACTACATCTTGCCGGTCACCAATCACTTGGAATCCAATGCAATCACCGAATATTCCGGGCTTAATATCATTTCGGCGCGGGTCAAATGTACCGAGCCGCGTGGTGAAGTACGTGAAGAGGCCGACACCGTCATGGAAGTGCTGCGCCGCATGGGGTATGGCGATAAGTTGCCGGTGCAAAGCTATCAGGAATTGCTTGATTATCGTCTGGCACCGCTTGGCATTACATTCGACGAATTTGCCGAAATGGGCACTTTTATTGGGCCGGATGAGCGCGGCAAATATGCCTCCGGCAAACTGCGTCCTGATGGAGAGCCGGGCTTTAATACGCCGTCAGGCAAAATTGAGTTCACCTCTAAGATATTAGAAAAATTTGACTATGACCCGCTGCCAACAGTGCAGGAGCCGATGTTCAGCCCGCTTGAGGAAGATGGCACTCAATCCGAATTAGTGGCGGATTACCCACTCGTTTTAATCACTGGCACAAGGGCAGTTGAGTATTACTCGACCCTTGGCATATCAATTCCCAAATTGCGCAAACGTCGCCCCTGGCCCGGCCTTGAGATGAGCCCGGAAACGGCTGAAGAATATGGCGTTGAAGAAGGTGATTGGGTCAAGATTGAAGTCTCGAACACCGAGAACTCAATCGTCCGCCAAGTGGCGTTTATTCCTGGCATGGACGCCCGTGTCGTTAATGCCGAGGGCCTTTGGTACATGCCGGGCGAAGATCTCATTGAAGGCACGCTGATGGTCGGGGCGAATGTGCTTACACCGCTCCGCGATGATATTGATCCGATTATGGGGGGCTCAACGGCACGCTGCCTCGTCTGCCGAATTTCCAAAGTCGAAAATCAGATTAAGGCGATCGCTGCGGAATAGTTACTGAGCGGCAGCGAGAGTTTTGGCTTCCTGAGCTCGCAAAACAAAAATGCTGGCAATACCGAGAGCTATGGCGATCAAGACGATGGGCGAAGTTTGACCAAACCACACGGTCGAGCCGCCGACAGCGAGCGCAGCGGCAAACGTGATAATCCCTTTTATCTTGGCGTCACCACCGATATCTAACACCGCTCGGGCAAGCATAAACGCTGCAATGATTGCCGAGCCAACCGCATAAGCGATTGCCAGTGGTGTGCCTTCAAAGATCAGCGCCGGGTTATAGACCCACAGGAATGGCAATAGATAAGCCGTCGAGGCCAATTGTATACCCACCATGCCAGTGGCCCACATATTACTGCCGGCGAGACCAGCGGCAACGTAGCTCGCAACCGCGACTGGGGGCGTTAACATGCTTAAAAGACCGAAGTAAAAGAGGAACAGATGGGCCGCCATGGGGTTAACCCCCATTTTTGACATTGCTGGCGCCAGCACGATCGAGAGCACGATATAGACCGCTGCCGTTGGCATACCCATGCCAAGAACGATAGAAACCATGGCGGTTAGAATTAACATCAAAAGAAGGCTGCCTACGCTCGAAAGTAACAGCGCAAGTTGAAAGCCTAATCCCGTACTATTGAGAATGCCGATAACCAAACCTGCTGCGCCGCCGATTAAGACGATAGAGACTAAATTTTCGCCACTGCCAAAAATAAAGCTCCCCCATTCTGCGCTGGTCGGCAATGATCGCTGTTTTACAACCATCAGAACAAACAAGGCAGCAATCGCATACACTGCGGAAAGAGCGGGATTAAATCCCAGATAGAACAAGAAATACATCAACACGGCCAGCGGTATCAAAAACAGCCAGCCGCTGACAAGGGTCGCTATAACTTGGGGTAAGTCTTCTTTTGGAATTCCGTCGAGACCATTCTTTTTAGCGATGGCATCCACTTGCAGAAACAACACCAGATAATAAAGCGCGGCAGGAATAATTGCTGCGATGACAACTGTGGCATAAGAAACTTCTAAAAACTCTGCGATCAAAAAAGCCGTCGTGCCCATAACAGGTGGCGCGATCTGACCGCCGTTTGAAGCTACTGCCTCAATCGCCGCCGCATAGCGCGAGCGAAAGCCGGATTTTTTCATTAAGGGTATGGTGACGACACCGGTACTCATAATATTGCCAACCGTTGAGCCGGAAACCATGCCAAACGCACTTGAGGCAACGACGGCAACCTTGGCCGGACCACCACGCCGATGACCCATCCAGCCCATGGCCATATCGGTGAAAAATTTGGTTGCTCCACTAACCTCCATCAAACGCCCAAAGATAATAAAAGCCAGTACGATAGTCGTTATGATGCGTAGCACCAGTCCTGGAATACTATTTGAATCCGCGTAGTTATAAAGAATAGTTTTGGTCGCTGAATGTGGCTCAGCTTCAAAAACCCCAGGTAAATATTGGCCAAAAAAAGCATAGGCAATAATAACCCAAACAAGGATGGCAATCGGCAGGCCACTAGCTTTTCTCAGCGCCTCCATCATCAATAAAATAGCAAAAACACCCGGTACCCATTTATCGGGCGTCCGATCAGCCATATCGATGATCCAGGCCTCGTAATGGAATGAACTCCACATCCAAGTTGCGATAGCGACAAAGCCGAGCAGGAGCTCAAGCAAGCCGGTCTTTTCGCCGTAGGGATGCTTAATAAAAGCCGCGGCAACGGCAAATCCCAGAATTGTCGTAACAACTTCTTGTGGGACAATAGATAAACCTAGGCGTTGTGGGACCGATAAGATCATCACAACGCCTATGATTGGTATCAAAGCCAAATACAGCCTTGATAATAGTCTTAAGGTTAGATCCATAGTTTGGACCTGATATTTACTGCTGCTTTATTTCGCCCCAGCTTATTTAGCCATTGAACGATGTTTATCGTTTGCAGCGTTCCAGACACCAGCTTCTTTGTAATATTTTACGGCACCCGGATGATAAGGAATTGGGTTGGTTGCAGGCGCCATTAGGTTAGGTTTTACGCTCCGCAGAACCGGATGTTGTTTTTGCAAGGCTTTCCAGTTGGTGTGCAGTGTCTTTACCAAGGTATAAGCGTCATCGGCGGAAAGTGTGCCAGAGACATTAACATAAGTATCAAAACCAGCGATTTTCATCGGTTTGGTAACACCGATATTACGTTTTGACGGTTTTGTCATCATGGTGCGCGAGCCCGGCATGCCGGCATGCATAAAGGCATCAGTCGCTTTAGGACCAATCGGCAACATGGTCACGCCGCCTGGAATACCTGCATTAGCTTTACGAATAAGCGGAATACCCAACGCTGTTACAGCCGCATCAGCACGACCTTCAACGACGGTGTTGATGTTTTGCGGAATATTACCAGCCGTAACTTCTTTAACGTCAGATGGTTTCAATCCTGCGGTCGCCAGAATGGTGCGGTTGAGTTGTCCAAGAGATACATTTGACTTCAAATTAATCACCACCCGCTTACCCTTGAGATCAGCCAAAGATTTAATGCCGGAATTGGTTCGGACGAAGTAAACATACGGCAATTGCCAAATCCGCGCGAGTGAGCGCACTTTTTTGGTTGGCGCTTTGTAGGGCTTTACACCAGTGTAAGCCATTGCGGAATCGAGGCTGGAATTAAGGCCCATCGTCAATTCGCCTTTATTAAGCAGGGGCAAATAGACAGATGACCCGGCATGAGGCTGTGCAGTTGAACGAATACCTAGTTTTTCCTGAAAAATTTTTGCAAATAGTCCGCCAAGTACGAAATAAGTCGTGCCTGCCGGATTTGTACCGATACTGATGCGTTTCATTTTGGCTTCAGCGGTTACGCTTCCTAGTGCCGTAAACGCTACAGCCCCGCCTAACACAATAGCGGTCGATAGTAATTTTTGATAGTTCATGTCGCTCTCCCTAGTTAAAAAATTATGGGGCTGACCCAGCTAACTAGTTCAAATACTGTTTAACCCACTGTTTTACTTGTCTTAATTGATCCTGTGGCTTGGGGTTGTTAAATCGCCACTCACATTCCTTTAAAAATAGCCCAAAATGCTCCTTTGGAACACCA
>JABIIH010000032.1 GCA_018649245.1 Rhodospirillaceae bacterium
CCAACAATTGCTGCCGGAGCGCAGGATTTTCTGGTGAAGAATAATCCGGTGTCGCAAAACCCGTCATCATGTCCATAATCGGCTCCTTCAATTTAATCGTTCACCAGTCATACAAATATTGAACGGAAGACGACAATGTGCAAAAAACATGCATGTCACTAGGTGACACACAATTTAGACCCAAAAGGATGCTCCGGCATGGCCACAACCAAAACCATCCGCTCGGTCGAGCGCGCGATTATTGTGCTTCGCGCCTTGCACCAACACTCGCCCGTATCCCTAAGTCATTTATCGAGGGTAGTGGAATTACCTAAATCCTCGATCCTGCGGATATTGCTGACGTTGCAGCAAGGCGGATTGGTCCGCCGCGGCATTGCCGACGAACTTTATCGGGTGACCACCGGGCTAAATTTTCTCGACGATTTCGATGCCGAGGCCGAACGCTTTGCCGAAATGGGGGCATCGGAATTAATCGCTTTGCGCCGCAACATCGGCTGGCCGATTGATCTCAATATTCGCCGCGGCCTCTATATGATCGCCATTGAATCAAGTCGTGGCAGATCACATTTCAATTTATCTGCCGACGTGACGCAATTGGGCGAGCGCATCAATATCATATCAAGCGCGGTCGGCCGGGCCTATTTGGCAAATTGCCCGCCTGATGAATACACCGAGATTCTTCAAGCAGCCCTGACGTCCGATGATCCCCTGTGCCACCCGGCCCGAAAAACCAAAACGTTCGAAAAGCAGATTGAAGACGTACGCCAACGTGGATTTGGCACGAGATCACCGGATTACCTTGGCCAAACGCTGCATACCGGTATGAAATACGATGACGGATTGGCGTCAATCGCCGTTGCTGTCCGCGGCAAAAATATCATCTATGGCACCTTGGTCGTGCTGTGGTACCAAAGCGCCGCCACGGTAGCAGAAATGGCGGATAAACATCTCGATCAACTGCGCAATTCAGCTGCCGAGATCGCGCGGAGCTTGGACGAAACCAGCGTGCGCCAAGCGTGACGGTCAATTGTCACGCCGGACTTGATCCGGGGTGACGGAGTAATAAATGAAGCCTCCCCTATTCGCCAAACTTAATGCCCTGAGCGAGTGGGATATCGTCGGAGAAATTAATCGTGTTGGTGGCCCGGCGCATATAGTTCTTCCAGGCGTCTGAGCCGGATTCCCTGCCCCCACCGGTTTGTTTTTCACCGCCGAAGGCGCCGCCGATCTCCGCCCCTGAAGGTCCGATATTAACATTGGCAATGCCGCAATCACTGCCGGCAGCAGAGAGAAACTTCTCGGCTTCCCGCAGGTCGGTGGTAAAGATGCTCGAGGCCAGGCCTTGCGGCACCGCGTTATGAAGGGCGATGGCCTCTTCAAGATTTTCGTACTCCATAACATAGAGAATGGGCGCAAAAGTTTCATGGCAGACGATATCAATTTGAGACGGCATCTCAACAAAGGCCGGCTGCATGTAACAGGCATCCGGGTAGCCTTCGACAAAAACGCGCCCGCCGCCATGCACCTTACCACCCTCATGGGAGGCTTTGGCCAAGGCATCCTCCATCTGAATGCCGGCCTGACCATCAATCAACGGCCCGACCAGCACACCATCCTCCAGGGGATTACCGATTGTAATCGATGAGTAGGCTGATCTTAAGCGCGCCAACACATCTTCTTTAATACTCCTGTGAACAATCAAACGGCGGAGCGAGGTGCAGCGTTGCCCTGCCGTACCTACAGCTGAAAACAAAATCGCCTTCTCCGCCAATTCTAAATCAGCCGACGCAGTCAGGATCAGCGCATTATTGCCGCCAAGTTCCAACAATGAGCGGCCAAAGCGTGCCGCGACCTTTGGCCCGACAATCTGCCCCATACGCGTGCTACCGGTAGCACTGATCAGCGCAACCTCCGGGTGATCTACCAGTACTTCACCAACGTCACTGCCGCCGAAGACAATCTGCGATAGATTGTCCGGTGCCTCACCAAATTTTTCGGCAGCGCCTTCAAATAGACTTTGGCAGGCGAGCGCGGTTAAAGGCGTCTTCTCGGACGGCTTCCAAATTACCGGATCACCGCAAACGATAGCCAGAGCAGCGTTCCAAGCCCAAACCGCAACCGGAAAATTAAACGCCGAAATAACACCAACCACGCCTAAGGGATGCCAGGTTTCCATCATGCGATGGCCCGGCCGTTCGGAGGCGATGGTCAGGCCATAGAGCTGGCGCGACAAGCCAACCGCGAAGTCGCAGATATCGATCATCTCCTGAACTTCGCCCAATCCTTCTTGCCGGATTTTACCGCATTCTATGGTTACCAATTCGCCCAGGGCTTGCTTATTTTGCCGCAGTTCTTCTCCGAACAGACGGATAAGCTCGCCGCGTTTAGGTGCCGGTGTTATCCGCCAAGTGCCAAAGGCAATGCGCGCCATGGCCACTTTACGATCAATATCATTCGGTTTGTCTTGAGTGACGTGAGCAAGCTCAAGCCCATCGATTGGAGATTCAACGCGCAAATCTCCGCTGGTAAAATTCGCTGCATCCAGTCCGAGCTGTTCAAAGACTTTGGTTAATTCCACCTGACACTCCGTTGCTTTAAACTTTAGGCGTAGACTTTGCCGAACCGGTTAGAGATAAAATCGTCAAAACTAATGTCTTCCTGCATGACAAAGCCCGTAGCTGGAACTTTTCCTTCCCGGTGCAGATCAACGACGGCACATATAGCCGTCGCCGTGGTTAACTGAATGGCACTCCATTTGCCTCCATCTGCCATGCCATAGATTTTCTTGGCATAGGATTCCTGATGCAGATTGCCTTCTTTAAGGCCGCGTACAGTGACAAAAATAATCACCACATCCTGCTCGGTGAGCGGCACACCACTGCCGATAACATCTTTAAAGACATCCCGCCGGGCGCAAAGATTAAGATCATTAGCCAACAGCTTGATCATATCCCGGTGGCCGGGATAGCGAACAGTTTTATAGTTTAAATTTTGGACGTGGCCATCCAAGGTTTCACACAGGCTGCCAATTCCTCCCGAGGTCGAAAAGGCTTCATAACGCACGCCATCAAGGGAAAACTCCTCCAATGATTCAAGCGGCAGGACTTCGCGTCTCTCGCCTTCATGGATAACTTCGCACGAGTTACAGTACTCGTTGATTAATCCGTCGAGGCTCCAGGTGAGATTGTATTTAAGCGCGTTATCGGGATATTGCGGCAGGGCACCGACCCTCATTTTAACATCGAGCGGCTCTTCATAATGTTTGACTAAATGATTAGCGACGATGGCAATAAAGCCCGGTGCCAAACCGCATTGCGGGATGAAGACCGAGCTTGCGCCGTTGGCCAGTTGGCGAATTTTTCGCGCGGTATGAACATCTTCGGTCGGATCAAAATAATTGACCCCAACTTCAGCGGCAGCCTCGGCTACCGGCAAATCCAAATAATAGGGCAAAGTAGAAACAACGCCGTCCCGGTCTTTGAGGGCCGAGCGCAGAGCACTTTGATCGGTAACGTCGAGCACAAGTGGATTGAGATTATCATGGTGACCGGATGAAAATACCTGTTCATCGGCGTCGGCAATCTGGACATCGAAATCGTCAGTTTCGTGCAGCATCTCAGCCACCGCGACACCGATTTTTCCGGCCCCTAGGATTAAAATTTTTTCTTGCGACTTACTCATGCACAGGTCCTCCTGTTAAAGGATGACGTTACTGCTCCCTAATTCTTATATAGATCATAGCACAGCTAATAAAAGCCGTGATAAGCGAATTGTGAAGACTTCTCCCAAATCTATTACGCCTTGCGACCCAATCTAACCTGCAAATTCTTAATGCTGGTCAGCCCGTCTCTTTTTCTTTTATGCTAGGTCCACGAACAATTAATTTAGTGAGGTTAGAATTCATGTCATCAGTCTCCTTTGAAAATTGCGGCTTTGAGGTACGTCAGAACCTCATCGACGCCCACACCGATGCCTGGGACCGCATTGCCTCTCCCGGCACCTGGTTAACCGGCGAGCGCCGCATTGCAGTTGCGGCCGAAATCCGCCAAGCCCGAGCTTGCGAGTTTTGTGCAGAAATCAAAGATGCCCTGTCACCTAATGCGGTAACCGGCACGCACACCACTATCAGCAATTTAAGCGACGCCGAAGTTGAACTTATCCATCGCGTCGTCTCTGATCCCGGTCGCTTGAGCGAACCCTGGTCCCAGGAAGTGCTGGCAGGTGGCCTAAGCGAAGGCGAATATGTCGAGATCGCTGGCACTATCGCCTCGGTTATGGTCATGGACACCTGCACGATGGCGTTAGGCGTCGCAGATACCGATCTGCCCGATGCGATAGCCGGTGAACCAACCCGCTATCTGCCGCCGGGCGCCAAAGTCGAGGCTGCCTGGCTGCCGATTGTCGAGCCTGAAGATGCTGTCGAGACCGATGAGCCACTTTATCCCAGCCCCAAGGCCGGTTATATTTATCGCGGCCTGTCGATGGTGCCGGAATCAATGCGGAATTACTGGGCGATGGCCAATGAACATTATCTGCCCGGCGAATTTATCTATCAGTTCGATAAAACCATCCGCGCGCTGGAACGGCCGCAAATGGAGCTCATGGCAGCCCGGGTCTCGGCGCTGCATCAATGCGCCTATTGAACAACGGCACACACCAACATGCTCCGTGAGAGCACGCAAATTGCCGATAACGAAGTTAATTTAAAAGACGTCACCCAAGGCCTTAGCGAGGGTACGCAAATACCGAATGCCGAAGTTCTGGTAAATTTCGCCGAAGCCATCGTCAGCCGGGACCCAGCTAATATAGCTGCGACACGCCAAGTGGTTTCGGATACGCTGGGAAATGATGCCACAGTTGATGCGGCAGCAGTCGTTTCAGCTTTTCATGGCTTTGTCCGGATTGCCGATTCGATCGGCATTCCCTACACCACAGCAGTGCTAGGCCAGGATGCGCCTGAAATGCGCGAAGAGGCGGGCATTAACGACTTCTACCGCATCCAGGAAGCCGGTTAGGAACATAATTCCAAGGTTCCGGGTACCAGATTCGCAACTAGTCGCGAGTTGTTGCGAGTCCGGTACCAGGAACCGGATTTTCAGGCGTTCGCAATTGGGAGAAATTTCACTGTGACCATTGATATGCACACCCATTATGTGCCGCAAAGTTTGGCCGACGTCGAACGCCGTCAAATAATCATAATCAGTGCGCCGGTGATGGCGACATTATTAAAAAACAACAGCATGTGATAGTTATTTCTAAGCGGGTCCTCCATGGTCCAAAAGCGGTGAAACATTGCCGTCGACAGAACGGTTAGAACGATTAAGACAACAGCTGAGATGGAAGCTTCATAATCAACAATCAAGCCAAGTCCGGCAAAAAACTGTAAAGTAAAATTCACCACCAGAAAGAATTGCGGCTTTGGCAGGATGGCACCGGTGCGCTCGATATTAAACTGCCAGACCCGGAGATTTTTGACGATCATGATCCAGAAAAAAAGACCAACAACAATCTGGCCGATTGTTTGGGTCAGGGAATGATCTTCAAAAAACATTTTCTAATGATTTCGCACCACCATAAAAATACCGGCAATAACAAAAACAGCGCCGATGATATGGTAGGCAAATATCTCTTCGCCGAGAAATGTCATCGCCAAGATCGAGCCATAGACCGGCATCA
>JABIIH010000173.1 GCA_018649245.1 Rhodospirillaceae bacterium
AAATATAAAACCAGATTTGAACCTGAATTTCCCTCTGATTGGCAAAAAATCACACTATCAATTCTTGACTACCAAGATCGCTTGTTTGCGCTGGGACTCATTACACCGGGTGGAAACGCTAATTACTCCGAAATGACATTCAATTGGCTATCTGATGAACTTCAAATAAAGACAAATACGGCTAGAGAAGCTGGCATTGCTGATATAGACGACCGGAGATTCACAATTTTCAATCAGTTCTGTGAAGCAACCGGCAATCCTACCTTTGAAGATATTTTTGTTTTACGCAAGGGCTTCATTCACGAGCCCGTAGAAACTGTGAACGACATACCAAAATATCTTCACTGGTTAGAACACTCCGTTAACGTTGAAGAAAATCAACGTATATTAAGGGCGTTCTCGACAAATTTGAGTCAAGGAAAATTTAAAGAGGCAGTTGTACAAAACACTGCATCTGCAGGTGAAGTTATCAAGGAGCTCGACCGCGAAATATCAAAGGTTAACTTCGACGTTAAAACCAGTAAAATGATCGTCCAAGCAGGTGCAACGCTAGGTGGCGCTTTGGGTGGAGCAGCACTTGGCAGTGCTTTAAGTGCTGGTGATATTGCTACACTTTTCGGAATGTGCGGTGCTGTTGCAGCCAGCAAGCTTACTGACGCCCTTTCTCACGATATTGTCAAACAATTGGGTCGAATGGTCTACAATAATAATCCGGCCTTCCTAATTTGGCAAAGAAGAAGTAAGGAATAATTTCACGACAATAAACCAATGCCAATATTGAGTTTCGCAAGATACCCAAATTGTTAGTTTTTGGTACTTGCATCTCATACCGCCTCTTACTCATTAAGGTGGAAATAGATATTCCCTTAGCCTTCCAGCGGATCGATGCTTGCAAGTAATCAAACGATCACGTAAAGCACGCGAATGGAAAAATCCACGGAAGATACCAAGCGCAACACCAAAAACGTCGTTGTATTGGCGATCTGTCAGGCGCTGTTTAATAGTGGCCGGACGCTAACTTTTATTGCCGCCTCGCTGGTCTCGATTTCTATGCTGGGCGACAACCTTACCTTTGTGACAGCACCGGTAACGATGATGCTGGTGGGCACCGCAGCGGGTACCCTGCCCTCGGCGTTTCTAATGCGGAGACTTGGGCGCAAAAGCGGTTTCGTTATCGGCTCAATAATTGGGGCAATCGGCAGTGCCATTGCCGCTTATGCCGTGTCGATCGATAGCTTTTTGTTTTTCAACCTGGGTATTTTTTTATTTGGAATTTATAGTGGCGCGGCACAGCAATACCGCTTTGCCGCTGCCGATGCCGCGCCTGAACATATCAAAGCCAAATCCGTGTCGATTGTTATTGCGATGGGCGTGGTCGGCGCTTTTATAGGACCCGAAACCACGCTGATGACCAAGAACCTCTTTGGCACGGTCGCTTTTGAAGGCACGTTTTGGGCGCTCATGGTATTTTGCGCGCTAACCGCCGTCATTATTCTTGGCATTGATATACCCAAATTGACTGATGAAGAGTACGCGGATCACGGTCGCCCACTCCGCCAAATCGTCGTTATTCCGACATTCATCGTTGCCTTGGTCGCTGCCCTATTTGGCTATGCGGTAATGAACCTGTTGATGACCGCAACACCGGTAACCATGCGCATTGATGAATTCACCGATAATAATATTGTGCGGGTCATTCAGTGGCACGTCGTCGGCATGTTCGCGCCCGGTTTTTTTACCGGCCATTTAATCCGAAAATTTGGCGTGGTGCGGATTACCGTAGTCGGCAGTGCTCTGCTCCTTGGCTCGGTTTTCATCGCCCTCGCCGGTAACAGCTTTGTTCATTTCTTTGCCGCCCTGTTTTTTTTAGGGGTCGGCTGGAATTTTACTTTTACCGGCGGCACCGTACTGTTGACCGAAATCCACACCCCGTCGGAGCGCAACAAAGTGCAGGGCATGAACGACTTTATATTGTTCACCGGCCTGGCGATATCGTCGCTGTCCGCCGGCATGATCTATCACTTCTTTGGCTGGATGTGGGTCAATCTGGCAGCCATGCCGTTAATATTGACGGTTCTGCTGTCGGCCATCTGGCTACGCTCGGTGCGCCGTAAAGAACAGGCGGCTCTAGGTAAACCTATGCATTCAGAAATTGAACTACCGCTTGAATAAAGGCCTTCGGATTGTCAGCGTGGAGCCAATGACCGGCATAGGTCAGATCAACCACGCTCGAATTCGGAAATAAGCGGTCGATCTCGGCGTGATGTTCAGGCTCGACAAAATCTGATTCAGCACCGGCGATAAAGACTGCCGGCTTTTCAAACGTGGTATCGAATTCAGGAAATCCGTGGAGATCCGGCAAGCTGGCTTTAAGGCCCTCTAGATTGATCCGCCATTGATAACCGTCGCCTTCGCGCCGCAAGTTTTGCAGCAAAAAAGCCCGCAACATACGATCAGAGATATGCACAGCCATTTGCGCTTCAGCCTCATTGCGGGATTTGACGCTGGCGAGATCAACAGCCGCCAGCGCTTCAATCACCGCAAGATTATCGTGGTCATAGGGTACCGGCGCAATATCGGCGACGATCAAGCGGCTGATTAGTTCGCCTTGAGAAAGCGCCAAAGTCATCGCGGTTTTGCCGCCCATCGAATGTCCGAGCAAAGTACATCCTTGGAGGTCGTGCTGGGTTAAAAAATTCGCCGTCGCCTCGGCCAAGCCTTGATAGGTGACGCGTTCGGTCCACTCAGAAGCCCCATGATTGGGCAGATCTACGGTAATGACCCGATAGGTGTCAGCAAGCGCCTTGGCAATCGAGGCCCAATTACGCCCCGAGCCAAACAGCCCATGCAAAATGACGATGGGTTCACCTTCACCGATTTCTGTAAAGGCGAGGGTCATACATTTAGCTAGAACGGAATTTCGTCGTCGAGGTCATCACCCGCACCGCCGCCACTCGGACCGGGGCCGTAATCGGGTTCTTGCGAACCGCCACCACCGCCGCCACCGCCATCGCCGCGGCCATCGAGCATGGTCAGTTCGCCTTTGAAATTGCCGAGCACGACTTCGGTGGAGTATTTCTCGACGCCGGAATTGTCGGTCCATTTGCGGGTTTGCAGAGCACCTTCGAGATAAACCTTGGAGCCTTTTTTAAGATATTTCTCGGCAATATCGGCGAGATGTTTATTGAAAATAACCACCCGGTGCCATTCGGTTTTCTCACGCCGTTCGCCGGTAGCCTTGTCGTTCCAGCTTTCCGAAGTGGCAATCGATAAATTGCCAATTTTGTCGCCATTTTGAGAAAAACGGATTTCCGGATCGCGGCCCAGATTACCAATTAATGTTACTTTATTTACGCTGCCAGCCATTGGAGCCCCCTTTGAACTTCGTTAGAAAATATGTACCCGACTTTAGGCTTCGGTTCACGCCTAAAATCGCCTATTGCAGGTTTATGCGGGCCCTAGAGGGCATTTTTCCGGCGAACCGAGAAATAAATTGCGATAGGTCGAAAAAAATAAGCGAATCTGCCAAATAAATTATATATCCAAGACCAGTTTTTCGCCCGGCATAGCGCGGGAGACGCAAACTTGGATGAAGTTTTCGCGGTCCGCCTCATCAAGAAATTCGTCACGGTGATCGGCTTTGCCCGATATCAAACCAACCTTGCAATTGCCGCACCAGCCATCTTCGCAGGCATACATTACATCGACTTCATTGGCCCACAAAAGCTCGATGATCGATTTATCCGCCGGCACGGTGAAGGTGATGCCGCTTTCTTTGAGCTCGACCTCGAAAGGTTGATCACCTGAAGTAGTTTCAGCTTTTTCGTCTTCGGATTTAGCGCTGGCAAAAAGCTCGAAATGCACCGTGCCATCGCGCCAATGAGAAGCTGCTTCACGCGCCGCGTTGATCAGCCCGCCAGGACCGCAAAGGTAGAGGTGTTGGCCATCTTCCTGAGCTCCCAAGACGTCGTCCAGCTTGATGCCTCGGCTGGGATCGCCGCCATCATGATGGAAAGTCACACCAGCGCTGCCGAAGACGTCCACGATCTCATCATAAAAGGCCGTTTCCTCTTTCGACTTGGTGCAATAGTGGAGATGGCATTCAGCGCCCATATCTTTTAAGCGGTAGCCCATGGACAGCAGCGGCGTAATGCCAATGCCGCCGCCGATAAGCACATGGCTATCTGCTTTCTCATCCAAGGGAAAATGATTGGTGGGCGGCTCGGCAATGGTCAATTCGTCACCAATGGCAACATTATCATGCATGAATTTAGAGCCACCGGTGCCGTTTTCTTCTCTAAGGATCGCCGTCACCCAGCGTTCGGTATCGCCCGGCCTATTCGATAGCGAGTAAGAGCGGCGCATATGACCATCGATCTCAATATCGATATGCGAACCGGCTTCCCAGGAGGGCAAATGGCCGCTATCCGCCGAGACCAGTTCAAAACTTTTGATGTTTTCAGTAAGCTGCTGAATATCCGCTACTTTGAGCTTGATCTGGGACATCGATATTTCCTTCCGGAATTAATTACATTATAGGCTGAACAGGATATATAGGAGAAAAGTCCGGCTTGTCCATCAGGTTATGCTCCTAATTGTTATTTTTCCAGAGTGCAATTTGGTTTGACCTGTGGGCATGAGGCTTTATTGATCTTTCATGCCTCAATTCCGTTTCAACAATACAATATTCATGATTGTCGCCCTGACATTTACGTCACTTTTAGGGTTTCCGATCATCTCCCCGGCCTTGCCGGCGGCGCGCGATGCCTTAAATATTTCGACCGAGAATATTGGCTGGATTATGGCCGCGTATTCGTTGCCGGGATTGCTGTTCATGCCCTTGAGCGGTTTGCTGGCAGACCGGTACGGCAAGCTCCGCGTGCTCTTTC
>JABIIH010000031.1 GCA_018649245.1 Rhodospirillaceae bacterium
AACGCGCTCACCATGATCGATCATTTGCGACAAGGCGTTCAGCAGCGTCGTTTTACCCGAGCCCGTACCACCGGAAATCAATATGTTAAGGCGCGACCGAGAAGCAATTTTCAAAACCTTACTCATGTCATCAGAGATATTGCCCTGCCTGGCCATCACATCGAGGGTGATTTTTTTCTCAGAGAATTTTCGGATTGAAATGGTTGGGCCATCGATCGCCAAAGGGGGAATAATGATGTTGACGCGAGAGCCGTCCATCAGGCGCGCATCAACCAGGGGTGAAGATTCGTCAACCCGGCGGCCAACGCCCGAGACAATCCGCTGGGCAATATTCATGACATGAGCATTGTCGCGAAATTGTACATCTGCCAGGACCAACTTGCCGCCTTGCTCGATAAATACCTGCTTCGGTCCGTTGACCATGATGTCGGTGATGGTCTCGTCGTCCAGCAATGGTTCCAGCGGGCCAAGGCCCAGCATATCATTCAACAGTTTGGTGATCAGGCTGCGCTGCTCAACCAAATTCAGCTGCATTTTCTCTTCGGCCAGAATTTCAGCGACGACTTCGGTTATCTGGGCGGCTAATTCATTGCGCGGCATTTCACTTGCCTTAGCTACGTCGATACGCTCCATCAGCAAGGGCTGAATTTGCTCTTTGGCCGATTGGATGGGATCATCGATATCCGGATTAACATCTGCCTTTGGCAGATTTTTTCTTGCCGCATCCAGGCGTTTGTTGATCAAGACCGTAATCGCGTCACGTTGTTCGTGTTCATCGAGGAGCAAACCGGTTTCGGTTTGAACTTTCTCTATGGTCTCTTCGATTGCGGCGGCTAGCTTACAGCGCGCCATATCAATTACTTCAACGTCTGAAAACTGGCTAGCGACTAGAATGTCCGTGGCGGCGACCGCTTTTTCAATTATTTCATCCCGTGCCGTAAATTGATCAAAGGCTACATCAATCGCAACATCAATTGCCAAATCACCGGCTTCATCAATTGCCTGACTTGAAGGATTTACAGATTCGCCTACAGGCTCAGGAGTCTCCACAGGTTGCGAAGCACGATCAGGTGCAAAGGGAATTACTTCGGATGTTTGACGTTTTCCAAACATGGCTATTTCCCAATCAATTTGGCCAGCAGGCCGGATTTTGCTGGCTGTACGAGGCCGAATATTTCTTCGGTCATTCGACGGATGGCTTTGATCGCCAAACCTTTGCCGCCAACTTCAGCCAGCGCTTTGCCGGCAATGGCCGCATCGGTGACGCCTTTGGCATCGAACGGCACGGTGAAATTAATCTTAAATCCAGCACCTTCTTCAAAATCCTGAGTTGCCACCTCGGCTTTTTTGAAACGGCCTTCTTGATTTATCACCACATTGAGCGGCACCGACGGAGCTGCAAGATTGACTGCGGACACCAATTGTTTGCTGTCTCGCAAACCGGCTAGAGACAAATCGGCAACGACATATATCCGGTCACAGAATGCCAACACGTCCGAATGGCTGACCACTAAATGAAGCGGCAGGTCGACAACAATGTGCTCAAACTTGGAGCGTAACTTGGTAACCAGCACATCAAACGAGTCAGATTTAAAACCACTGCCCCGCTCAATTGGTTCTTCAGAACCCAGGACCATCAAATTTTCAGATTCACGCACCATGGCACGCTCGATGAACAGATCATCAATGCGGCCGGGATTTGCCAGCGCTTCGCTCAAACCGGTACCCGGTTCAAGATCAAGCGCCAAAGTCACAGAACCGAAATGCTGATCCATATCAACAAGAGCAACCTGTTTGCCAAACTCATTTGCCAATAGCCAGGCGCTGTTAACTGCCATTGTTGTCGAGCCAACGCCTCCATGGGCGCCAATAATGGCAGTAACTTGTCCGGTCTCATCAAATGTTTCGCTGGCCTGAGCAACATCAGACTGCTTTTCTGATTGTGCCAACGCATTTTCGAAGTCTCCCGTCGATACTGGCTTCACCAAATAATCGGTAACGCCAAAACTAATCAGATCGCGATACATTTGGATGTCGTTTACTGAACCAATAATGAAAACACTGGCGCCAGGATCACAAACTTCAGCCAGTCGGGTCACATCACTCATGACATCAACGCTGGTAGATAGATCTACAACCAAGTTTTTCGGTGTCGCTATATTCGCTAAACCGGAAATGGTTTCTTCAATACCACCGGTCAGAACGTTATCCTGATTCCAGCCTCGACCAGCAGCCGCGCCGGAGACAGCAGCTCGCGTATCTTCATCAGCAACAAAGGCCAAGAACTCGAATGAATCTGTCTGATTTTCAGTGTCCACTTTTTCGGCAACTGCACTCATGATCCTGCTCCCGTTCCCGACCCGGAACTGGATGACGAGCCACTTGATGAACCTTGAATTTGGCTTTCGCTGGCGCCGTCGTCGAGCAGAGGTTTGGTCTCACCTTTGCGGTACGCTTCGATAGCACGCGCGCCATATTCACCATCAACCAGTCCGGGTTGACGGCCTCGGGCGAGATCACGCGGATTGGCGACCATCATGCCGAGATTGGTGGCTGTTGAGCAGCCGAAATTGGAATGCACCGAATTACCAAAATTGCTGTAGGTTTTTTTGGTCCAATCAGGGCAACCCGGCAGCGTCACCAAATGACGGCGGACGGAAACGCGTACATTGTTGCTACCCGAAGACGCCGTTGCAAATCTTGTCAGAGTTTGCACAACATTTAAACGGCGATGGGTCAAAAAAGCCCGTACGATTTCGACCCGGCGTTTGGATATCGCACCTTGGCCATGTGTCGAGACAATGACACTATCGGCAGAGCGCGCGTCGGCTTCGCTCAAAAAAACCTCAAGGCGGCGGCGTTCTTGCAGTGACAAGCGTGTTGCATCTTTGGCAAAAACTACATCATGGCCGAATTGAACTTCTTGAGTGGCCAGGCGTTTTTCGGGTGCAACCGGTGGCACGTTCGCGTCGATGAAACTTTCAGTGCAGCCACCGAGCAGCATGGCGCCAGCAAAGAGTACAAATTTAGCCGAATTTATATGATCGTATTTCATAGCGGGATCTCCGATCAGATTAGTTCAATTGAAAGCCAACGGGGCCAATGAGTGATTTACCGCGCCGGCTTATTGACTTTGGTTTGGGCGCAGATTTTGTGTGACGGTTGGTGCCGCCTTTACCATAACGCTGGATATCGTGGGGAGCTTGAAAGCCATCCAATGGCGTGGCGAGTTTTTGCGACACCGGGCGCACCAGATACGGTGTCACAATGATGACTAGTTCACTTTCATCACGCTGGAAACGGTCTGATTTAAACAGCGCACCCAAAATCGGCACATCGCCAAGACCTGGGAATTTGGATATATCGTGGGTGATATTGTTTTGAATCAGACCGGCAATGGCGAAACTTTGACCGCTGCCGAGCTCAACCGTGGTTTCAGCCCGGCGCGTCGTCAGGGAAGGAATTTGGAAGTTGTTCAGCGTCACAGCATTGGAGGTCGAAAGCTGGCTGACTTCCGGGCGGACATGCAGATTAACCCGCGATTTGCCGACGATGGTGGGTGTGAAAGCTAAGGAAACACCAAATTTTTTAAATTCTATTGTTACCCGGCCATTACTATCCGGCACCAGGATCGGAAACTCACCACCGGCCAGAAAGCTCGCAGTTTCACCATTGGTCGCGGTCAGATTTGGTTCGGCCAGGACATTTACCAGGCCTTCTTCTTCCAACGCATCGATGATGGCATTGAAACTCCAGCCTTTGAAATTTCGGGCGGCTGTCAGCGTATGCTGTGTCACACTGGAAGCAAACGGATTTGAAGTTGCGATACCAAGTGCAGCGCCACCCAAGGTGCCAGCAATCGTCCAGTTAAAGCCAAGTTGCTTATCAACACCCCGGGAAATCTCTGCAACACGCACCCGCAAATTAACTTGGTTGGGTGCATCAACGCCAAGGCGGCTGATAACGGAATCTTTTTCTGGCGCAAACTTGGTTGCAAGACGGCGGATATTTTCAGCATCGGTGGTCGAGTCTACCAATCCATCCAAGACAACCGAACCTGCAACGCTCGACACTTCAACATCCACGTCAGGGTGCATTTCTTTGATCGCTTTACGTAAGCGCGACAAATTATGTGTCACCTTAATGCTAATATTTGCCAGCACGCGTTCTTTGGCATCAACTGCAAATAAAGTCGTTGAACCGGGTTTCTTGGCCAGCAAGTAAACCAAACGCGGCGACTTTACCTGGATATCGGCAATTTCCGGGTCGGCAACAAAAACCGTTTTGGCCGGTTTATCGAGGCGCACCAATTTGCCTTTACTAATTTCCATTAGCAGGGTCTGGCCGCTGCCACCGATGATCTCAACGCTGGTAGCGGGAGTGGCAAATGCCAAGGCACTTATAAATCCGGCCGCGATTAATATTTTTTGGAGTTTCATCATCTTCTCCTAAAACTTTGTCTCTTCGGCTTTTTCGCCGCGGATAACATCAATTTTGTAGGCTTGGCGTTTGGATTTTCGCTTGGTGCCATGTCCCATGAAATAAACGTCCTTATCGAGCGTGAAGCTTTTCTTCGGCGCCTGTGATTTTTGCAGTTGCGCCAATTTTCCTTCGAGGCCCTTGCGGGCGAGGCTGTGCAAACTCAAGGAGATGCTGCCCATTTCAAGTGCAATGGCGACGCGCTCAGCCTGTTTCGGTGTGACTTCAACGGTTACAGTTTTAAGCGGTTTAACTTTGCCGTCGACGACTTCGATTTGTTGATCGATAGCCAACACCCGAATGTCTTCGAGTAGAGTTTCACTGAAATAACGGGTTTGAGCTTTACCCTCTTCATCGTCACTACGAAACTTTACCGTTAAAATCAGATCAACCTGATCACCCGGGAAAACAAAGCCGGAAATACCGGTTGTCGCATTTACCGGAACGGAAACCGCGCGCTGACCCGGCGTCAATACTGCTGCCAGAAAACCGCGATCACCGGGATGGACAATCCGCTGTTCAGTGACCGGATCGCCGACATTGACCGCCGAACGCAAAACCGCACCGAGCAGTTTCTCTTTACCATTTTTGCCTTTGGCCAATTGGACAGGTTTCTGAATGTAACCTTTAGAAACGCCTTCTTTTGGCCAGGCTTGCCATTTCAAATGTTTGTCCTGAACGAAAGAACCGGCAGAAAGCTTCTGTGCCGCAACCAAAACAAAAACACCAGTGTCTTTCTTTTCTTTAACGACCACCTGTTTTTTTGCGCTTTGCGCGTTAAGCCAACTGCGGGTCATCATGGCCGTCGCACCTGCTGCGGCGAGTGCACTAACGAGAAGAAGAATTGTACGTAAAGTCATAATTTGCGCTCCTTTCTATAGAGCCATCATCTGGCGCAGACCGACCACAACACCGCCAAAGGCAATTGCCACGCCGTAAGGCAGGACATTTGCAAGTAAGATTTCACGAGGACGGTGCAAACCAATAGTGTCAAAGGCTGAGGCCAAGGCGAGCCGGGCTGGCGTCACCATGATAATGGACATCAGACCACCGACTATTGCTGTGATAAATAGGAATTCAAGAATATGCGCAGGACCAGCCCATAAAGCCGTCGCGCTGATAAGTTTCACATCACCGCCGCCCATCACACCGAAGTAGAAAAGCGAAAAACCGACGGCAAAAGCGCCAGTTGCACCGGCTAAAGCCATCAGCCAGTCAATCTGCAACTCGGTTGAAAATACAAAAATCGGATAGAGTGCGACGATCGAAACGACCAGCCAATTGGGAATACGATAGACACAGAGATCGTTCAAGGCGGCCGCAATTAGCAAGCCGACAAAAACGGCAATTACGGCGCTTGATACTATCTGGGAAAATTCTGCTGAAAATAACATAAGTGGGATCCGTTTTTCCTATTTAGATTTGGCTAATTTTTCCTGTTTTCTGAAGGTCTTCTCTAAAATTGGGGGGAATAAAGAGAGGACGAAATTTTTTCACCTTTTTTGGGTGGTTCCGGGGGTGGCTTTAACACCACCCCCCGAGGAGGGAACCTGCAGGTGGGTGGAGCACCTGCAATTTAGTTTAGGCTGAGGATTAGCTACCAACCGCGGTTGTTAATTCGGTGGCAACTTTGTTGAACATGGTCTGCAAACCACCGCCCATTGCGGTCAAAGCAGTAATACCAGCGACAGAAACGAGAGCAGCAATAAGGCCATATTCGATGGCGGTTGCGCCTGAGTCGTCTTTAATCAATTTAATTAGCTGTGTCATTTTTAGGTCTCCTTTAAAAGTTTAGGTGTTCTCTAAGTTGTGTAGTTCTTTACGTCTGTTTGATGATTAACAACTTAAGGTAACTCAAAGTAATAGTCAAGTATATTTAAATATAATCTTTCACTATACTTTAACTATACTTTATTTTTACTTTAATTTTAACTTGTTGCCAATTTGAGTGGAAAATTAGATAAAATTTGAACTAAATTTAAATAAAAATTATGTAATAACTAAGTAAATATAAAATATTTGCGCTTTCTATTTGAGTATATATATAATGTATAATACTTAATTCAGATTGGACGTGTATTATGAAGATAAAGGATAGTATTATTCCAGTATTGGCTAAAATCCGTACAAAATGGGGCGAATTTGGCCGCAACACCTCAGGCGCCGCCCTTTTGACCATTGCTATGGCGATTATTCCCTTGGTTGGTTTTGTGGGCGTCGGCACCGATGCCGCCCGCGGATTTCTGGTTAAATCCCGTCTTTCCTCTGCTCTTGACGCTGCCGCGCTTGCTGGCGGGCGGAGTTTTTTCCTCGCGACCCGCGACGACGATATCCGAAATTTCTTTGAAGCAAATTTTCCTGCCGGCTATATGGGTGCCACCTTAGATGGACCAATCATCACTGCAGATGAAGATGCCGAGACCATTCACCTAGCGGCTAGCGCCACAGTCGGGACTTCTTTTATGAAAATATTTGGCTTCGATACGATCGAAGTCGCGTCTGAAACCGAAGTTACCCGACAAATGGAGGCCTTGGATGTCGTCTTGGCCATAGATATGTCCGGCTCCATGTCCTATTCAGCGCCGGGTGGCGGCTCACGTATTGCCGCTGCCCGTACCGCCGCCAACGAACTCATTAATATATTGTTCGGCAATAATGGCACCAAGGATCTGCTGAATATCGGTTTGGTACCCTGGAACGGAAAAGTGAATATTACCCGTGACGGTACGACTTTTGATGAAGCTGAAACGGTCACGCAAGCCATCGCAAATTTCACCAATCCGGAAACCGGTGCAGCCCAGTCCGAAGTTTATTATGTCAATAATTCTCCCGTTCCCCTGCTTTCCACTCCGCCGGCCAGCTGGAAAGGCTGCGTTTTCAGCCGCTATCTTGACGACGGCAACGCTAACAATGATGCCGACACTATCTTGGAAACGGCGTCCGTTGGCGGTGCCGACTGGATGGGCTGGCAGCCGATTGGTCCCGAAGGTGAGCCGGTCAGCGGCGGCACTTGCACGCTGGCTTCAGGCGGCAACGAATGCAGGAGTTGCCTGGATCACGGCATTACCTCTTTGCAAAATGCAAAAGCCACCATCCAGGATGCGGTCAATGATCTTGTC
>JABIIH010000030.1 GCA_018649245.1 Rhodospirillaceae bacterium
AGTTTTCGCGGAATTGGATGGCGTCTGTAAAGCGGGAGCTATTTTAGCTTCCAACACGTCGACCCTCGATATAAATGAAATGGCGGCAGTGACCAAACGGCCGGAAGCGGTTATTGGACTTCATTTTTTCAGCCCAGCGAACATTATGAAATTACTGGAAATCGTTCGCACCGATAAAACCTCTTCCGAAGTTGTTGTTACCGCTCTCAAACTCGCCCGGCAAATACGAAAAATGGGCGTCGTGGTGGGTATCGGCTCCGAATTCGGTTTTGTCGGCAACCGTATGTTGACCATGGGATATATGCGTGAGGCCGATCAATTGCTGTTGGAAGGCGCCTCAATCGAACAAATTGACCGGGCCATATACGATTTTGGATTCCCGATGGGACCGTGGGCCATGAACGATATGGCCGGCATTGATATTTTAAACAGTGTCCTCGAATCGACCGGCGCCGCAGCTGCCAATCCGAAGCCATTTTACAACGTTTCCCGCGCCTTGGCGACACTTGGGCGCTATGGCCAAAAGACAGGCAGCGGATTTTATAAATATGAAGCGGGAGATCGTAGACCGCATCTTGATCCGCAAGTTGATGAGATCATCAAACAGGAAGCGGCGAAGCTTGGAATTGAGGCTCGAAAAATTAGTGATGAGGAAATTCAACAACGCTGCGTCTACGCTTTGATTAATGAGGGGGCAAAATTATTAGACGAGAATATTGTCTACCGCGCCGCCGATATCGATATCATTTGGCATTATGGTTACGGCTTTCCACGCTATAAAGGCGGGCCGATGTTTTATGCCGATTTGATCGGCGTCAAGGATATTTATGAAACTATTTGCCAGTTTCATGACCAATTTGGCCATTATTGGACACCGGCTCCGCTACTTGAAAAATTGGCCCAGGATGGAACTGGTTTCCTCGAATGGACACCTGAGTAGAAAACCAACAACATCACGATACATATTGAAGTGTTTCATTATATGTAATAGTTATTATATAATGTAAAATAAATTAAATTAAATTGAACAACTAAACGACTAGGGAGAGTTATCATGTTAAAGACAATCACCATTAGCCTTCTTACCGCGATCATCGCCCTTGGTTCCGCATGGGATGCCATGGCCGCACCTAAGAAATTGAAATATGCAGTATTCACACCGGCGAAGGAGCCGACTTTCCCTGGTGTTATGGTACCCTTCGCCAAGGATGCGAGTAAAGATTCTGGCGGTACTATTCAGATCGATACTTTTCCCGGAGGTTCGCTCGGCAAAAACCCCCGGTCTCAGCTCAAACTTGCCCTCGATGGCGTGGTCGACATGTCGTGGATCATTCCGTCCTATACGCCAGGACGTTTCCCTGACAATGGCGTGTTTGAACTGCCTGGCTTATTCAGAAACGTTCATGAATCGGCTAACACGGTCTGGCGCATATATAAAAAGGGTATGCTGCGGGGTTTTGAAAATGTGTTCGTCGTCTCGCTCTTTCAAAACCACCCTTATTATGTCTTCACCAAGAAAAAAGTCAGTACATTAAGTGATTTGAAGGGGCTCAAAATCAGAGCTGCCGGTCCAGTCTTCGGCGCTTCGATAAGAGCTGTCGGCGCAACACCGGTTGGTATGCCGGCACCAACCATTGCCGAGAATATCAGCCGGGGAATCATGGATGGGTCAACTTTGGAGTTTAATGGCTATTACGCGTTTCGTATCAAAGATGTTGCTCCACATACCTTGATGTCCAGCACCGGTACCGGACTTTTTGGCACAGCATCTTTGGCAACGGTAATGAATAAAAAGATTTTTGACGGTCTTCCGGAAAAGGCCCGCAAGTCAATTATGAAGCATAGCGGTCAAGTGACTACTGACAATTTCGTTAAAGTCCACGACGCGGGTAATGTAAAACTAATGAACATTACAAATAAAAATCCAGCCTTGCACCTTAACCGCCTAGCTGCCGCAGAACAAAAAAAGTTTGATGCAAAAATGGCAATGGTTATCGATAAGTGGGCTGGTAAAAACGACCGCCGTAAAAAATTATTGGCTGCAGTGCGTGCTGAAGTCCGTGCGATACGAGCCGGTAAATAGCCTGATTAAGTAGAAGACCTAAGATGTCTGACGCGATATCGAATGCCGAAGCGTGGGGCGGTTGGGTTGCCCGATCGCTCTCGCTCCTCGGCATTTTAGGTTTCGTTGTTCTTGCGCTTGGCACAATTTCTGACGTCATGCTGCGCTGGCTTTTCTCGGCCCCCATCGATGGCTTTGCGGAAATTGCCCGGCTCGGGGTTGCGATAATGTCGGCGACCTTTCTGCCGGCCGCCCTGATTGAACGCTACCACATCTCCATC
>JABIIH010000029.1 GCA_018649245.1 Rhodospirillaceae bacterium
GAAGATACCGCCCAAAATGATAACGGGCAGCGTAAAGGCAAGCAGTGCCTCCTTGAACGTGACCCAAAGACGGCTTAGCCGAAAGACTTCTTCAACTGGGTAATTGTGGCGTCGCGCGAACCAATAGCTCAGCCCCATCATTCCAAACCCGCCCAAGATACCTGGAATAATACCGGCAACAAACATCTGGCCGACTGACTGCTCGGTAACGATCGAATAGATGATCAACATAGCGCTCGGCGGTATCAGCATGCCGAGCACCGAAGAACCGGCCACCACACCAACCGTAAAGCGCGACTTAAAGCCAAATCGCTTCATTTCCGGCACGGCAACGCGGGTAAACACTGAAGCCGAGGCGATCGAAGAGCCGGTGATCGAGGCAAAAATTGCGTTGGCGGCAACGGTCGCAATACCAAGACCACCGCGAATTCGATAAAATACAAAGTTGGCGACTTCATAGACGTCCTTGCCTAGTCCTGCCTTACTCACAATGAGCCCCATCAGGGCAAACAGCGGCACGGTCGCAAAGACAAACTCGGTTACTGCGTCGGCAATGGCTTCGGACAGCAGCGCCACTGCCATATCGACGTTACTGCGAATGATCCAGACGCCAATGAACGACACCAGGCCAAGAGCAACCGGAATATACATCCCCAAATAAATGAGAACGACAATTAGGATGACGGACGTAACGCCGATTTCAATACCAGTCATTAAAAATCACACTCTATTCAATTGGATTTTGTGCATCATTTGCAGCCTTGGGATTTAAATAATGAAAAGCCATGCGGATAAAATGAAGCAAAGTTATGATACAGCCGAGCACAATAATTACTTTGATCGGCCATTCCGGTGCGGTGAACAGTCCCTCTTCGCCAACGAAGTAGTCATTGACCCAGGCTTCATGCATGTCGGGGATCGCACCCCATAAAACGATGGCAAAGAAGAGCACACCCAATAAATCAAATGTCGCCCCCATATAACGGCCAACTTTAGGCTTGCGGGCTTTCATAATATTGAAAAAACCATCTGAACGCGTCAGGCGGCCACGCCGGGTCGCATCACCGAGCTGCAGGAAAACGATGCCAACAATCGAGAGCTCAACAAGTTCTGTCACGCCATGAAACGGATGGTTGAATAAGGTGCGCGAAAACGCATCGACATCGACCATCAACATCAAAACAAAAACCCAGATTGAGCCAACGGTATTCATCACCGTCAAGGTATTGTCTAGGAGAGAACTAAGGGCGCCACCTCTCGGCAGCGCCCCATTTTGTGTCTCGGACATATTTGCTATCCGTTAAAGTAAACGACCAATCGCCTACTCTTTATCCCATTGACGGATAATCGGCTGTTTAGCAGCACGCATTGTATCCATGTAGGTATTCAAGACAGCTTTACCCGGAATGCCTTTTTTCTCCAGGCGAGCAGCCCAGCTTTTTGCAACGTTCGGCATGGTTTTAGCCCATTTAACGCGCTCAGATTGAGCCATCGTATGGATTTTGCCGCCTTTAGCTGCATATTGAGCATTCTTAGTTTTAGCCACATTCAAGGCAACATTGGTGACATGTTCGCGATACGCAATCGCAGCAGCCGTGATGACTTTTTTCGCTTCGCCTGGAAGACGTTTCCAGGAATTAGAGTTCATCGTGATGGCTTTAGAATTCACCGTGCCGAGGTCTGCTTTCAACATGAAAGGAGCAACTTCGTACATTTTACGGTTAACCACTGATTCCGACCACAGCATGATCGCATCAACAACACCACGGCCAAGCCAGTTGTGGTATTTAACCAAGCTGCCGCCAACGCCGGCCGCGCCGAAGTTTTTGAGCCACAGCAAGTTCATACCAGCAGAACCAACTTTAACGCCTTTAAAATCGCCTAAGACTTTAATCGGTTTCTTACTGTAGATTTGATATGAATCTAGAACCGCAGCATTGGTGAGATAATGCTGGTTGAATTTGGCAAAAGCTTTTTTGTAAGCCGGATATTTATTGGCCAAAGCGTCGACAGTGCGTGAAACCAATACTGGATTGGTGGTCACGAAAGGTGTTGCATAAGCAATCATTTGCAACGGCACTTTATCGCCGTGGAAAACGGTGGTCACAACGCCAATGTCGCCAAGACCTTTTTGCATGCCGCCCATAACGCCTTTTGGTTTCACAATTTGGCCGCCCCAAGCCTGGTTCCATTTGATTTTATAATTACCGGTTTTCGCCAACCCCTTGTTGATTTCAGGGATGAGAAAATTGATGAATTCTTTGACCCACATTGCTTTTGGCGAATAGCCGTCAATCGCGGTCATACTAATCATTTCAGCAGATTTTGCTGGTGTTGCAGTGCCAAGGCCCAGAACCATCGCACCTGCCATAACTGCCCCAGTGGCAATCTTGATCTGTTTGGTAAGCATTTTTTTGCCTTCCTGTAATTGGTTAAAAATATAGATGACTCGATTTATTTTCCAAGTTGAGGCTTATTATTACCGAGTGCGCCTCAAAATAGGGCACGTTGCTCAAGCATGTCAATGCAGTAACGTCATATGGCGCGATAAATACTTAGGAAAAATCACGTATATCAATTAAAAAATCTTTTATCCTGGGATTCAGTTAGAAGTGCAGCATTTCAAGATTATTTTCCGCAACTTCTATGTTCGAAATCTCAACTAAAGGTGATCAGCTAAATTATTGTAAATAGCCTCACCATTCTGTAGTTTCGTGATTACAAATGATGCAGTTTGGAAATTATATACAATTTGGGGAACACTTACTGTTCCGGCTAGCATCTCGGGGTAAAACATATCTAAGGAGTAGGACATTATGAACGCACCCGCTAAACCTCCCATGGTTTACAACAATGAGCATTTCACCGTGAAAGAATATGATTGGGACGTCTTCGGTGGACCATCGGCTGGCGAGCAATTTATCGATTGTGAATTATACGATCTCGAGACCGGCAACAAAGTCAAATTTTCGGACTTCCAGGGTCAATGGGTCGTGCTGGAAACCGGCTCATCGACCTGTTCAATGTATACCAAGAACATTCCCGATATGAAAAATATCGAGGAACAATATCCCGATGTGAAATTCTTATTGATCTATGTCCGCGAGGCTCATCCTGGCGAACGTTTGAGTGCCCATAAGAATTGGGATGAAAAACTCGCTGCGGCTAAATTGGTCAAACCGCGTTACAACGAACATCGTCAAGTACTGGTCGATGGCGTTGATGGTGAGTTCCATCGCCAATACGGTATGATGCCAAATATTCTCTATGTCATCCGCCCGGACGGCACGATCCATTATCGTTGCAACTGGGCAACGGCGGATGATTTAAAAACCGCCTTGGCCGACCGTGAGAACCTTCATACTTACGAAAACGCTGACGTCAATAAACTAAAAGCAGCGCGTGGCCTCTACACCACAATCCGCACCATGTGGACCGGCGGCTTTGTCGCTCTTTTTGATTTTATGAAAGCCAGTCCCGGCATGGCAATTCGCCACCAGCGGGTCGATAAATTCTATAAAGATAACGGCGGTTTTAATAAAAAGCCTGGGCTGTTCTCGGAAGGCTCGACCGGTCTGCAAGAATACGAAACTGCTGAAAAACAACAGCAAGAATCTCAACCGGCTCAACAAGCCGGCGAATAAGGACCAATATAACTTTCAAAGAGACTCCTGGCGCAAGTCAGGGGTCTTTTTTTTAACCAAAAGGAAGTTTCGATGGCCGAAACCCAGCCCAAAACCATGAATACGGTCACCATGAGAGCAACCTGCCCATCTCACGCCCGAACCGACTTAGCGACCCGCGATGTGGAGTTGGTTTGTGATGAACCCATCGCCCGCGGCGGCACGAATTTGGGCTTCACGCCAACCGAAACTTTTATCGGCTCATTGATCGCCTGCACCAATGTAATCGGTAATCGCTGTGCCGAGAAAAACGAGGTCGAGTTGGAAATCATCAATATCGATGCCTCCTACGATTTTCATTTCCGGGGCGCGCAAATGAAAGAAGAGGTCGATCTCCCCTTCTCCGAAATCCGTCTGACGATAAATATTAAATCCGAGGCCAGCGCCGAAGACATCGCTAAAGTCAGCTCGGATTTAGGAAAATACTGCCCGGTCGCCAAAATGTTCCGCCAAGCCGGTTGCAATGTGGTTGAAGATTGGGTGGTGATCGGCTGAGCCTGGGCCCAAGCTATTTTCAAAGCTGGATTAAGTTTGATATAAGGGAGATCGTTACAACAAGATTTCTCAATCAGGCATCGCATATGGAATTATCTCACGCTTCTTACCAGCCCCTCCTGCCCCATCAAAATGTATCAACGACCGGCGAAATTCTAGCCTCTCCAGCGGGAGCCCATCCCGAGAAAATAGGGCTTATTGATGGCACGAGAAAATGGACCTTCGCGGAATTGGACCGCCTTGCCAATCAGTTCGCCCATGCCCTACTCGATAAATTCGGCGATGGTATTGGACCCGTCGGAATCATTGGTAAAAACAGTGCAGAGTATTTAATCGCTCATTTCGGCACATCCAGAACCGGAACCTATACCATTAATTTTCCTACCCGATGCAGCATTGATGATCTTGTCTATACGATTAATTTGACCAAACCATCCGTCCTGATCGTCGATGAAGATTGCCTGGAAATAGTTGAGGCTGCGCGCGCTAAATTCGAAACCCAACCGCTTTTTCTGTCAATCGGCCGGCAGCAAATTGAACCTTCAATTGAGTTTTGGGAATTTTTTGAGAATTCGCCAACAACTCATCCAGCGGTCGAAATCAGACCCGAGGATAACGGCACCATAATATTTACCGGCGGCACCACGGGGAAACCTAAAGCCACCATAACGTCACATTACGCCCGCGCCGTATCCGCTATGGCAGGAATTGAGGATTTTCGCGTCGATAGTGATCTGGTCGCGGGTTACTCGGTGCCGTTCACTCACACCGCCGGATTATGTTCCTGGTTGCAGCCTGCTGTGTTGGCCGGCTGCACCGGTGTCATCATTCCAAAATGGGATCCTGAGCTATTTATGCAATTGGCTGAGCAGCATAGCATCAATATGATTTTTGCTGTGCCGTCGCAAATGGCGACGCTGCTCGATCACCCGGCTTTCAAGCCCGAACGTTTGCGCTCGGTCGAGCGAATTATTTTTGGCGGCGCCCCATTGGCAAAATCACTCATCGAACGCGCCGAGGCAGCGATGCCCTGGATGTATTGTGGCCGGGCCTATGGCTCAACCGAAACGGGCCATTTGGCAGCGCAAATTAAAAGTGATCGGGAAGCGGTATATGATGCCTACAATCAACCCGGCGGGCGCATCGAAATTGAAATTTTCAAGAAACCTGGCGTCGTCGCGGAAATCGGCGAAACCGGTGAAGTTGCCACCCGCGGTCCGCATCTTCTGACCGGCTATCTTGAAGATAAGGATTCCGAAACCGCATTTTTTAAATCTGACCAGACCGATGGCCAATGGGGTTGGATGGGAGATTTAGCCGTGAAGCATGAAGGCTATTTCTCAATCAACGGCCGTTCCAAGCATATGATTATTTCTGGTGGCTTAAATATCTACCCGGCCGAACTAGAAGAAATCTTAAATTCCCACCCGGCGGTAAAAGATTGTGTCGTTTTTGGCCTTGATGATGAGATTTGGGGCGAGACTCCGGTCGCCGCCATTGTTGCGAAGACCACACCGATTGATACCGAAGAAATGTTAAAATTCGTCGCAGATAAGGTTGCTGGTTATAAGCAACTCCGAACATTATTCATCATCGACGAAATATCACGCACCGGCGCGGGGAAAGCCCAAGTCGATCAAGTTAAACAGCAATGCCTGGAAATGGTTTGAGAAATTGATCTTCAATATTACCGCTCATCTGGGAGGCATCGCCCCCTTACCGTATCCAAACCGGCTGCAATGTAGTTGTAGACTGGGTCGTAGCCAGACATCGATATCTAAATCTTTCTCAATACTCTGTTTATTTTTGTTTGTTAAGTTCCTCTTATGGTTTAATTAATCACTCAATCAAACTTCAATCATGAAATTGAAATATAATTTATAAAGTGTTCTATTGAGGCAATAATGAATAATTCGATCTGGCGATTTATCGAGCAGACGCATAAATGGATCGCCATCGCGCTCACCCTACCTGTTATTTTTGTTTTTTTGACCGGTATTATTCTGCAAATCCGCAAACCAGTCGATTATATCCAACCGAACCTGCACTATGGCGTAGCGCGCTACCAGCCAACGACCAGTCTGAATTCCATCCTGGAAAGTATCAAAGCCGAACCCAAAATGAAGGTGAAGGGCTGGCAGGACGTTATGATAATGGATCTCCGCCCTAAGGCAGGCGTAATAAAAATTAGAACCGCTGACGAAATGGAGGCGCAAGTCGATGTAAAGACGGCTAAAGTACTAAACGTTCAACAACGCTGGAACGATATCATTACTTTGCTGCATGATGGCTCAACTTGGGGAATGCGCACTTCGGTTTTCCTAATTGCCGGTTTGCTCACAGTGTTGCTCGGTTTCACCGGAGCCTTTCTGATTTACCAGACTGCCCGAAATAAAATTTCCGCATCATTAAGGCGATCACGAAATACCGGTAATATGAGCGCGGCCAACACCACCGAGTTAAGAGCAAAACCAAGCGGTCGTTGGAAATTAATGAGATTCTGCCGAAAATATCATTTCTATCTCTCAATTTTTATTATTTTTCCTTGGTTGGTGGCATCGGTTTCCGGTGTATTACTCCAAGTTCGCTACGAAGTTCCCTGGGTCATGCCGGAACGTCAACAAGGTGTATCTAAAATTCCCACACTGGAGTTTACCGAGATTCTGGAAACGGCAAAGAAACTCAAAGGTTTAAAATTAAACAGCTGGGACGAAGTTTGGCGAATTTACATTTATCCTAATGATGGCATTGTCTCGGTTCGCACTAAAGATCTCTGGGAGGCCCAATTTGACTCAAATACCGGGGAACTCCTCGATTTATCGGTCCGCCGTACTGATCTTCTCGAAGATATTCATGAAGGAAAATGGCTGAAGGCCAATTGGTGGTTTTTTCTGCCAGCCCATACCGTGGCTATAATCGCCTGGTTTTTTGGCGTCTATCTTTGGATTGAATCCTTTTGGCCACGCCGCCGAACGGCAAATAAAGCCTAAATATAATCGGATTCCCTAAGAAATAAGTTGAAATATACGTAGAACTACGTATGTAATAAAGAGCTTTTGAAACAAAAGGCCTCAATATTCGTCGTAATTAACCTATTTATGTTGGTAATTGCGCCAATTAATACTGGTCTTAAACGTTTGGCAGAAAGCCTGGGAAACGAACAAATGGCAGAAAATTCTAATGCCGGAGGCGAGGTCGTCGCCTATCCAGCCACACAAGGGTTCCACCAAAACGGTGATGTTGAGCGTCGCCTAGCCGCAATTCTTGCCGCGGATGTCGAGGGATATAGCCGCCTCATGGGTTCAGATGAAGGTGGCACCGTGGATACTTTGAAGAGATGCCGGCAAGTCATCGATAATTTAATTTCCAGATATCATGGCCATTTTGTCGGCTCTGCTGGCGATAGCGTGCTGGCTGAATTTGCCAGTGCGATTGATGCCGTAAAATGCGCCTATGAAATGCAGCAGGAGCTCTGGGTAATTAACGCAGATCTGCCCATGAACCGGCGCATGTTGTTCCGGATTGGCGTAAATCTTGGCGATATTATGATCAGCAAATCCGATATATTCGGTGACGGCGTCAATATTGCGGCGCGTATTGAAGGCTTGGCCGAAGGTGGTGGCGTTACCATTTCTCGTAGCGTTTATGATCAAATAAAAAACAAGCTCGAATATGTGTTCGATAATATTGGCCAGCATCTGGTGAAAAATATTGATGAACCTGTTGAAGTCTACCGCATGCGGATGACGCCAGACGACCTGCCAACGGTTCAATTCAACCCAAAAAAAAGAACAGCTATATTGAGCGCCTTCGCTGGTATGGCTGCTTTACTTGTCGTCCAGATCGCGGGTTATGCCGTCTGGACAAATTTCATTGCCGAGATGGAAGAACACGTTAATGCTCTAGGCCTCAGGCCGGTACAATTAACTAATGCTCAGAAAAAACGCTTGGCAATTTCCTCACTGCCGCAAAAATTGCGCCCAGGCACAACTTTCCAGCAATGCGCCGATTGCCCGTCCATGGTTGTCGTGCCATCTGGCTCCTACATTATGGGTTCACCTGATGATGAAGTTGGCCGCCATCCAAAAGAAATCGAAGGGCCACAGCATCGTGTTACCATTGCCCGCACCTTTGCCGTCGGGCAATTTGAAATCACTTTCCGTGAATGGGATTCATGCGTCGCTGCCGGTGGCTGCAAACAAAACCCTCAAGATCGTGGTTGGGGCCGCGGCAATCGACCTGTGATGTATGTCAGTTGGTTTGATATTCAGCAATATCTGCAATGGATGGGCAATTTAACCGGCCAGGAATACCGTCTGCTGACCGAAGCGGAATGGGAATTCGTCAGCCGGGCCGGAAGTACCACGCCCTTTTGGTGGGGCAATAAAGTTGGCGTTGATAAAGCCAATTGCCTTGGATGTGGGGAGAATTTCAATGGTGCTATGACCGTGCCGACCGGCTCAATGCCACAAAACCCCTTTGGCCTCTATGACACCCATGGCAATGTCTATGAATGGGTGCAGGATTGCTGGAACGGCTCTTACGCTGGTGCGCCCCATGACGGCTCGGCCTGGGTTAACGGCGACTGCTCGCTGCGTGTTTTGCGTGGTGGCTCTTGGGGTAAGCAATTCAAAGATATCCGCTCGGCACGGCGCATCAAGAGCCCGCCAACGCTGCGTAGTGGCAAACGCGGTTTCCGCGTCGCTATGACCCTGCCGCTGAAGTAGTTGAAAATCAGTATTTAGAGGGCAACTTTTTCGTATATTGGCTTACCCGGCGGTCGGCCACATACAGCGATAGGCTATAACACGCCAAATTAATCTACGCTTTATAGCCTACCGTCTATATTCTAACGCTCACTAATTTAATTTGGGTCGTTGTTTACTCCACACCATCCATTAAACTTTGTGCCTCTTCCCCAGTCCAGGCACGGGCGGTGCTCGTCGCCAAGTTACCTTTAGCACCAATACTCATGGCAAATTTAGCGGCGTTGTCACCGTCGGCAAAATCAGTAATCAAAACAACATCATAGCGTCCGGTGACCAGATAATCAGCCACCACCTTGCCATCAAGCCGTTCGGCCAAGGCATAAATGCGTTCGCGGCGTTGCTTCGAATTTTTTACATCTCCGGCACCTTGAGTGGTGCGGGTACAAAAGTGCATAAAGTTCATAGTGCAGTCCTCCTGTTAGTGTCATTTAAAGTTTTGTGGAGCGCGGTCTATGCACGATTCGGCCAAGCAGTTCATTGACGGCAGTCAATGACTCGCAATTACAGCTTAAAACAGTTCTAAATTTGGGCTTGGCCAAATAGACAACACGCCGCTGGCAGGTTTTTGCCGGTTCTAAAAGGACTAGCCGTAAACGCCGTATTCCCGGGTGAAGTCGAACATCATTTTGACGTTTTCGAGCTTGGCCTCATCGGGGATGCCAATACCGCAATCCATAATAAAGCCGCCGCCTTTGCCAACTACATCTATCAGCTTTTTGCAGTGCTCTTTGACGTCATCGGGCGTCGCGGTATTCAGCATCGAGGCTGGCACAGCGCCCCGGATACAAACCGTATCGCCCAGCACTTCTTTGGCTTTGAATACATCGGTACGTTCAAACCAATAGATACACTTGCCAGCCGGCACATCGGCAATGATTTCTAGCCGGCTTTCGCAATCGCCCTCCCATAAGACGCAGGGGATATA
>JABIIH010000028.1 GCA_018649245.1 Rhodospirillaceae bacterium
GAACCGGAAATTCGATACAATTCAATACGCACTCCGGCGGCCGGGCAGCCATGCGCAGAATCCAAGACATGCGTGGTTAAATAACCCATACTTTTATTTGCCTCCGATAAATTGTATCCAATTTATTATAATTATTGTTAACAATTTATAATATATGGTACTTCAAGTAGAAAGCATTTTGCAAGAATTATTTGCCAAATAACGTTAATTTTCTGGGATTTTTAATACAAACAGACATTCTAAAAACCTATTGATTCTAAACGGAAAATTCAATTGCACCTTAATTTTTCCCATCTAACTGACCTTTTTGTTGCTTTTTATGTATCCATTTTATATTATTTTCGTATACAATAACTCACCTTAAACAGAATATACGGCGTTTCCGTCTATGAATGAACAAGCAGAAACAACTGACGAATGGATCTATGATCAGGTCTTTAGTGCAGTGCTGGAGCAGCGGCTAATCCCTGGCGCAAAACTAAAGGAAAGTGAGCTGTGTGAGGTCTTTGATGTCAGCCGGACAATTATTCGCCGAATTTTGCTGCGGTTGTCGTTGGATAAAGTTGTCGAACTTCGCCCCAATAAAGGCGCTGTTATCGCCACACCGGCTGCCGAAGATGTCCGCCAAATTTTTGCTGCCCGGCGTTTGCTGGAGATCGGCATTATCGATGATGCTTGTAAGTTTTGCGCAGTTGCAGACACGCAAGCGCTCAAAGATATCGTTGCCCGGGAAAACACCGCCATTCAAACCGGTGACCGCAGTGGCGCCATTCGTCTCGCCGGTGAATTTCATGTCCGGCTCGCTGGCGTCGCCCGCAACAAACCGATCCAGGAATTATTGCGCCAATTGGTGGCTCAGTCTTCCCTCGCTTTGGCCCTCTATGAAGCGCCCGGTCATTTACTCTGCGTCGATGATGACCACATCGATATCGTCGATGCAGTGACCGCTGGCGAAGCAGTCAAATGCCGGGATTTAATGACCAACCATCTCGCTAAGGCGGAAGCCGAAATGAAGCTGGATGCTCCGCCCGGAAACAATGATCTCAAATCAGTATTCGCCGAAGTCATCGAAGCACGCGCCACTGCTTGAGAAGGAACGATCAAATGTCTGAAGGCTTTATTGCTGCCGACTACAAACGATATCCCCGCGACCTGAGCGGTTACGGCGCCAACAAACCGCAAGCCAATTGGCCGGACGGTGCCCGCATCGCCCTGCAATTTGTCATCAATTTCGAAGAAGGTGGTGAGAACTGCGTTCTGCACGGCGATGGAGCCTCCGAGGCCTTTCTCTCAGAAATAACGGCAGATGCCCGTGAAGGCGTGCGCCATATGAGCATGGAAAGCTTTTATGAATATGGCAGCCGCGTCGGCGTCTGGCGTCTGTTCAATCTATTTAAAGATTTAGAGATTCCGGTGACCATTTTTGCCATTGCGATGGCGCTGCAACGCAATCAGGACGTTGTCGAGGCGGCCCTTAAAAATGACTTTGAGATTTGCAGTCATGGCTATCGCTGGATTGATTATCAGTACCTGCCGGAAAACATCGAGAAAGAACATCTCTATAAAGCCATCGAAATTCACACCAGCGTCACCGGCGAGCGGCCGCTCGGCTGGTATACGGGGCGTACCAGCCCCAATACGCGACGGCTAATCGCCGAGGAAGGTGGCTTTCTGTACGACGCAGACGACTATTCAGACGAATTGCCGTTCTGGTCGAAGGTCATAGAAACACCGCATTTAATTATCCCTTATTCTTTGGATGCGAATGACATGCGCTTTGCCGCCATGGCAGGTTTTACCGCCGGCGATCAGTTTTTCAATTACCTTAAAGACAGCTTTGACACGCTCTATGAAGAAGGCAAGACCCTGCCAAAAATGATGTCGGTTGGCTTGCATTGCCGTGTTATTGGTCGGCCGGGCCGTTTTCAAGCGCTCAAGAAGTTCGTCGAATACGCCCGCTCCCACGACAAGGTCTGGTTCTGCCGCCGGATCGATATAGCACGGCATTGGCGCGAGGCGCATCCGTATGACGAGGCCGCTTAAATGAACCCGGGCTCCTATCAGACTAATATTCCGAGCCAAATGGTCCGCCTGGACTTTGTGGGTATTTTTGGCAGTGTCTATGAACACTCACCCTGGATTGCCGAACAAACATTCGATAATGGCCTAACGGAAATTCATAACAATGCAGAAGAATTGCATTTCGCTATGGTAAGCGTCGTTGAGGCAGCGGATAAAGAGCAACAGCTTGCACTGCTGCGGGCCCATCCTGATCTAGCGGGCAAACTGGCGGTCAACGGTAATCTGACGGCAGACTCGACATCCGAACAAGCCGGCGCCGATCTCAACAATTGCACAGCAGAAGAATTTGCCGCCTTTCAGAGCCTCAATGATCGATACCAGGAGAAATTTGGCTTTCCGTTTATCCTGGCGGTGCGTGGCTATCACCGGATGGAAATCCTTGAGATTTTCAAACAGCGGGTTGAGAATAATATCGAGACAGAGTTTGACGAAGCCTTAGCGCAGGTTCATCGGATTGCGCTGCTTCGCCTGCAAACGATAACCTAGGAAAAATATATAGATGCTCGACCAAGAAACGGAACTGCCGGACTTTACCAAGGGCGCCATCAATCTCGCCTCACCGCGTATCGGCGCCGCAGTAATATACGCCACGGATGATTTTTTTGCCGATAAAGGCCGGCTGATCAAGGTCGAAGAGCCGGTCTTTATCGAGGATAAATATGACGAAAATGGTAAGTGGATGGATGGTTGGGAATCCAAGCGCCGTCGCGATCCGGGCAACGATTATTGCATCGTTAGGTTGGGCTCCAAAGGCGTTCTGACAGGTGTCGATATCGACACCCGCCACTTTACCGGCAACCACCCGCCGCGCGCTTCAATTGAAGGTGCCTTGTCCGATAGTGAGCCTGATGACACGACGGAATGGGTCGAAGTCCTGCAACAGAACGACATAGATGCAAACTCGCACAATTTTTTCACCATCGTGTCGGATGCGCGCTTCAACTATCTGCGCCTAAATATTTTCCCTGATGGCGGCGTCGCCCGCCTACGGGTTTACGGCAATCCGGTCTGTGAATGGCAACGCCACGATCTGAGCAAGCCTCAAGAACTATCATCGGTGATAAACGGCGGCAATGTCATCGGCTACAATGATGCGCATTATGGTGATCCCTGGGTCATCCTTGCACCCAGCCGGGGCGTCAATATGGGCGATGGCTGGGAAACCCGGCGGCGGCGCGAGCCCGGTAATGACTGGATCGTCATCTCGCTTGGTGCAGTCGGTGTGGTCGAACGCATCGAGGTAGATACGGCTCATTTTAAAGGAAATTATCCCGACCGTTGTTCGGTGCAAGCGGCGCTCGTCGAAAATCCAGAAAATGAAGACTTGCTGACCGATGACTGCTCTTGGGATAATTTAATGGATGAGCAGAAACTCGCAATGGACAGCGTTCACAGCTTTGAAGGTGATAAAATAAATAAAATGGGGCCGGTGTCGCATGTCCGATTAAACATTTTTCCAGATGGCGGCATCAGCCGTTTTAAAGTTTTAGGAAAACTGAACAAAAATGAGTCTTAAACTAAAACTACAAAAGCTCTCACGGGAATCATTCGCACCTTTCGGCGAGGTGATCGAAACCGCTGGCGCAGAGCATCTGATCATAAATGAAGGCACCACCGAACGCTTTCACGA
>JABIIH010000141.1 GCA_018649245.1 Rhodospirillaceae bacterium
CAGCTGTCGCCTGGTTTTATCCCTTCGGCGTCGCCATGCTGGCGATCCCGCTTGGCCTATATATGATGTTTGCCATGGAAGGGGTAAAGCGCGAGTACGAGCCTGAAAAAACCGGTGCCCGGGCTTTCTTGGGCCATGCCTGGTCACAATTAAACAACCGCATTGTTTTAGAACTCGTCTTTATGACCGGCGGCTTTATCTTTATCGGCTTTGGCGCCTTTATTACATATATCCCGCTATTTCTAAAAGATACATTCGACTCGCCAGCAATTTTGATTGGCCTGATCATTGCCTCTCGTTCGACCATGGGCGTTCTCACTGCCTCGCAACTGGCCCGTCTAACCCGGCATTTTTCCTACCGCACGCTGATCTTTTGCTCGTTTTTCGCGATGTCTATTGGCATGGCAGCGGTTCCCTTTGCTGACAATGCCTGGATGATTATTTTCACCGCCATGTGTTACGGCGGCGCCTTTGGAGTTTTGCGGCCATCCCTGCAGATTATTTTGCTCGATCACGCCCCTGAGGATTTGCGTACAACGTTTGTCTCGGCCTTAAATTTCGGCTTGCGGGTTGCCCAAACAACATCCCCGGTTTTCGCCGGCCTGTACCTGATTATTGGCACCTATAATGGGCTCTATTTGACGGCAGCGGTACTAGCCGGTTTGATGGCGCTTTATTCGTTAACTGCGGTCTCGCTCAGGCCGGTAAGATAAAGCGGGTAAATTAAGGCATTTCCGGACTCGCTTTTTCCTAATTCTCGGTCCATATATCTGGGTATGGCTGAGATTAAAATTACCGGTGCCCGCGAGCACAATTTAAAGAATATCGACGTGGCGATCCCGCGCGATTCCCTGACCGTGATCACCGGTTTGTCGGGCTCAGGCAAGTCGTCGCTCGCCTTTGATACCATCTATGCCGAGGGCCAGCGCCGTTATGTTGAGAGCCTCAGCGCCTATGCCAGACAGTTCCTCGAACTGATGCAAAAGCCGGATGTTGATTCAATCGAGGGCCTGTCACCGGCGATCTCGATTGAGCAGAAAACCACCAGCCGCAACCCTCGCTCTACTGTCGGCACGGTGACGGAGATTTACGATTACATGCGGCTGATGTTCGCCCGTATCGGCATCCCCTACTCGCCCGCCACAGGCCTGCCCATCGAGGCCCAAACGGTGTCGCAAATGGTCGACCGGGTGCTGGCCATGAAACAAGGCACGCGCCTCTATCTATTGGCCCCAATTGCCCGGGGCCGCAAAGGCGAATACCGCAAGGAATTGCAGGACCTGGCTAAAAAAGGCTATCAGCGGGTCAAAATCGATGGCGAGCACTACGAGATCGACGAAGCGCCAACGCTGGAGAAAAACTTTAAGCATGACATCGAAGTTGTTATCGACCGTTTGGTGATCCGGGACGACATTGCTCAACGTCTGGCCGATAGTTTTGAGACAGCCTTGCACCTGGCCGACGGGTTGGCTTTTACCGAAGACGCCGATACCGGTGAGCGGGCAACATTTTCAGCCAAGTTTGCTTGCCCTGAAAGTGGTTTCACCATCGACGAGATCGAACCCCGGTTGTTTTCGTTTAACAATCCGTTCGGCGCCTGCCCTTCCTGTGACGGCCTTGGTACGCAGATGTATTTTGATCCCGAATTGGTCGTGCCTGATGACCGGCTTGCCTTATCTGAGAACGCCATCGCGCCTTGGGCCAATTCAAGCTCGAATTATTACCATCAGACGCTCGCCAGCCTCGCCAAACATTTCAAATTCGATCTTTCAACGCCTTGGCGCAAGCTTAAGAAAAAACAACGCGAGATCATTCTTTATGGCTCGGGCAGTAAAATTGTGCCGCTGGCCTATGATGACGGCAAGCAGGAATACGAGATTAAAAAACCGTTCGAAGGCGTGGTGCCCAATATGGAGCGGCGCTGGCGGGAAACCGATTCTTCCTGGATTAGGGAAGACTTGGCGAAGTATCAAACCGTGACGACCTGCGATGTCTGCGAAGGTTACCGCCTCAAGCCTGAAGCCCTGGCGGTCAAGATCGACGGCAAACATATCAGTGAAATCACCCAACTCTCGATCAGTGAGGCCGAAAGCTGGTTTGCCGGTTTGCACAAAAACCTCAGCAAAAAGCAAAACCAAATTGCCCGAAGGATTTTGCGGGAGATCAACGAACGCCTCGGCTTTCTTAACAATGTCGGGCTCGAATATCTAACCCTGGCAAGATCTTCGCGCACGCTCTCCGGCGGCGAGAGCCAGCGCATTCGCTTGGCTTCGCAGATTGGCTCCGGCCTGACCGGCGTGCTCTATGTACTGGATGAGCCCTCGATTGGCCTGCATCAGCGGGATAACAACCGGCTCTTGGATACGCTGAAAAGACTGCGCGATCTCGGCAATACGGTGATCGTAGTTGAGCATGATGAAGACGCCATGCGCTCGGCTGATTTCTTGGTTGATATTGGACCGGGAGCCGGCATCCATGGCGGCAAGATCATCGCCATCGGCTCACCCGACGACATTATGAAATCATCAGAAAGCCTGACCGGCCAATATCTCACCGGCTTCAGGCAAATTGAAATTCCCAAGGAGCGCCGCCGCGGTCATAAGGGTCAGAAAGTGTCGATCTCTGGGGCTGAAGAAAATAATCTGCAAAACGTCAGCATCGACTTTCCGCTCGGCACCTTTACCTGCATCACCGGTGTGTCCGGCGGCGGCAAATCCTCGCTGGTGATTGAGACGCTCTACAAAGCACTGGCGCGGCGGCTAAATGGTACCCGTGTTCATCCCGGCAAGCATGACAAGCTGTCCGGCACCGAGTACCTCGATAAAGTCGTCGATATTGATCAGTCACCGATTGGCCGCACGCCGCGCTCTAACCCGGCGACCTATACCGGCGCCTTTACGCATATCCGCGACTGGTTCGCTGGGCTGCCGGAGGCCAAAGCGCGCGGCTACAAGCCGGGCCGGTTCTCGTTTAATGTTAAAGGCGGACGTTGTGAAGCCTGCCAGGGCGACGGCGTGATTAAGATCGAGATGCACTTTCTGCCCGACGTTTATGTGCAATGCGATGTCTGCCAGGGCAAACGCTACAATCGGGAAACCATGGAAATCATGTTCCGCGGCAAATCCATCGCCGATGTGCTCGATATGACGGTCGAGGAAGGGCTCGATTTTTTCAAAGCCGTGCCGCCGATCCGCGACAAGATGCGCACTCTATTCCAGGTCGGGCTCGGCTATATCCATATTGGCCAGCAAGCGACGACATTGTCGGGCGGCGAAGCCCAGCGGGTCAAGCTCGCCAAGGAACTTTCACGCCGCGCCACCGGCAAAACGCTCTACATTCTGGATGAACCGACCACCGGGCTGCATTTTGAGGACGTTAAAAAACTGATCGAAGTGTTGCAGACACTGGTCGATCAAGGCAACACGGTGATCGTCATTGAGCACAATCTTGAAGTCGTCAAAATGGCTGATTGGATCATCGATCTTGGTCCAGAAGGTGGTGACAAAGGCGGTCATATTGTTGCTGCCGGCACGCCGGAAGATGTCTGCGAGGTGGCTGAGAGCTATACCGGCCACTATTTGGCGCCGCATTTGGGTTTGGGTAAGAAGAAAAAACGCAAAAAGGCGAGTTAAATTTAGCACCTCCTGAAAATGTCCGCTTCACACCCGAACGTGGACATTAAATTCAATGCTCTAAAGAGTCTACTTTTAGCCAGAAGCGGAGGTTTTAAATTTCTATATCTCGCGATTCCATCTTGTTTCGATTTCAAAATTTGACCTATGATGGCTATTAGCTCTCATCATAATTTTGAGCGGTTAAAAAAATGCTGATGCATAATTATGCAAAAAAATTACAACTGACAAAACCGATCGAAAACACTGTTTATTTTTAACAAGGAGTAAAATATGCCTTTAGATAATTCAGCTTTGGGAACCCCAGAACAACTAAAAGACCCTAATTATATGCCGCCTTTAGGCTCCGCCATTCCACTCGGTATTCAGCACGTTCTGGCTATGTTTGTCAGTAACGTGACTCCGGCAATCATTATTGCCGGTGCGGCGGGGTTTGGATTTGGTTCAAAATCACCTGATTTTCCAAACCTTATTTACATGATCCAGATGTCGATGCTTTTTGCTGGTTTGGCAACTTTGTTTCAAACTATCGGTTTTGGTCCCGTAGGTGCGCGCTTGCCAATCGTTCAAGGAACCAGCTTTGCATTTATTCCGATTATGATTCCGTTGGTTGCTGGAAAAGGCGTCGATGCAATGGCAATTATTATGGGCGGGGTTATTATCGGCGGAATATTTCATGCCGCACTCGCACCTTTTATTGGCCGCATTCGCGTTGCTTTGCCACCGCTTGTTACGGGCTTGGTCGTATTAATGATTGGATTGGCTTTGGTTAAAGTCGGCATACAGTATGCTGCGGGCGGAGTCCCGGCCATCGGCAAACCTGAGTTTGGTAGCTTACAGAACTGGTCAGTTGCTCTGGTCGTCATTGTGGTCACCTTGAGCGTCAAATTCTATGCCCGGGGTTTATTATCCGTTTCGGCTGTATTAATCGGTATTATCGCGGGCTATTTGGTGGCCTATTTCTTGGGCATGGTCAGTTTTGTTAATGTCGGCCGTGCTGCAGCATTTGCATTACCAAACCCGTTTCACTTTGGTGTCGAGTTTACGGCCGGGGCAATCATTGGGTTTTGTCTAATGGCTTTCGTATCGGCTGTTGAAACCGTTGGCGATGTATCTGGTATTACCAAAGGCGGCGCTCGCCGGGAAGCCACGACTGAGGAACTCAAAGGAGCAACCTTTGCTGATGGTATAGGGACCTTCATCGCAGGCTTTTTCGGAGGCTTACCGAATACGTCCTTTTCTCAGAATGTCGGCCTTATCGCTCTCACTGGTGTAATGAGTAGACACGTCGTCACAATCGGCGCGATTTTTTTAATAGTCGCCGGGCTGGTACCAAAAATAGGTGCAATTATTTCTTCAGTCCCGATCGAGGTGCTAGGTGGCGGAGTTATTGTGATGTTCGGCATGGTTGTCGCTGCCGGTATATCAATGCTGGCTGACGTAGCTTGGAATCGCCGTAATATGGTCATTTTCGCGATTTCTATTTCGTTGGGACTGGGACTACAACTGGTCCCCGATGCTCTGCAGCATTTGCCCGGAACCGCCAGGGTTTTGTTGACATCTGGTCTTCTACCGGCAGCATTTCTTGCAATATTGCTTAATCTCATTCTTCCGGAAGAACTACCTGAAGAAGCAACTGAGGAAATTTCGGGCGGCCATTCTGGTCAATCAAATACCGACGCCTAACCGCCATGGACTCGGCTGGAGCGACAGTTTCGTTCCGGCCGAGTGATTAACACCCAATGTCCGCTTTGGGTCAGGAGCAGACATATAGCGGCTATCGTAAAAGAGTCTGCTTTCGGAGGCAAAGCAGACCCATCAAAGCAATGGACTCGCTCCAAGGTCCAGGCGGTGCCTGAAACTGGATTCTAGCTTTAGCCAGAATGACGAAATAATTATTTGGACGCGAAGCCTTCGATCTCGACCAGGAATTCCGGGCGGGCAAGGCCGGCGATCACCAGCAAGGTATGCGCTGGTTTGAAATCACCAAGGATATCATTGCGCACTTCCCGAAATGCAGTGATGTCATCGCTGCGTACCAGATAGGTCGTCATTTTGACCAGATCGGTTAGCGCCATACCGGCCTCGGTCAGGATCGCTTCGATATTGGCATAGGCATTGCGCATTTGGCCTTCAATATCGGCCGGAATATTGCCCTCGAAATCCGCGCCGACCTGACCGGAAAAGAATATCATGCGCTCGCCCGCCTGAACTTCCGCACCGTGGGTATAGGGTCCTGCCGGAGCACCCATAATTTTAGGATTGTAAAGTCGTGCCATTATATTTCCCCTGTTATTTTAAAATGAAGGCAATTGCCTGAAATTACAAAAGCGGGCTGGTATCGAGACCTTTAGCGCCACGCAGATCGGCGCCCTTAAGCTTAGCGCCGCCAAGATCAGCTTCGGTTAGGTCAGCGTCCACCAATTTAGCCCCGCGCAAATCTGCATTTCGGAGATCGGCCTTACATAAATCCGCCCCCTCCAAATTGGCATTGGTGAAATTAACACCGTTCAATTTTGCCCCTCGAAGTTTGACGAACTGCAGATTGGCCGGCCACAAGCCGCCATGTTCATCGGACGGCAAGCCTTCAAACTGTGCGCCAACAAGATTAGCTCCAGCGAGATTAGTCCGCTGCAATTTAGCGCCGCTCAAATTTGCACTGTTCAAATTTGCGTTGCGCATATCAGCAAAGCAAAAATCGGTCATCATAAAATTACCTTTAGAAAGATCGGCATTTTTGAGGATACAGTAAGACATATCTGCCGCCGCCAGATTGGTTTCACGCAAATCATAGCCACCGAGATTTACTTCACTTAGATTAGCTTGTTGCCCCTCTTTACCATCCGAATTCTGCCATTTTACATGATCGGCAATGATATCCTTTATTTCGCGATCCAGCTTGGCGACATGGCGCGGCATCCGGGCCTGACCGATATCTACATTGTTCATATTTACTGACTCTATAATCGCGCCGGAAAGATTAGCTTTATCGAGAATGGCATTGTCCAGAATGGTGTGAGTGAGAACAGCACCATGGAAAACTGCGCCGGTTAAATTAGCTTCGGTAAAATCCGCACCGTCGAGAATGGCGCCGGTAAAATTGGCAAAACTGAGATCAGCCCGGATGAAGCGCGCATTACGCAAGATCGCATCCGTCATATCCGTTTGCACGACAAAGGCGTTAGACATCCTGGCATTGGTGAGGTCGGTTCCTTTCATGATCGCCTGATCGATGGCGGCGGCTTCCATTTCGTTCATCACCGGCACGATTTCACCACGCTCGACCGACTTCATCAGCAAACCGTCCCGCAAATCGGCTTCGGTTAAATTGGCGTCGGTAAAATCTGCCCCGCGCAGGCAGGCACCGCGCAAATCCGCTCGCGTCAAATTCGATCCCATAAACGAAACAAAACGCATATCGGCAGCATAGAAATTGCCTGCCATAAAAATTGCGTCTTCCATGCTGGCATGCTCAAAGCGCGCACCAGTCGCATCTGCCTGGGTCAAATTACAGCCATTAAAATCTAGGTAAGACATATCGAAAAATTTTAAGGTGGCGCGCTTGGCACCCAAAAATCCGTCCATATGGCGGTCGTGTTCGAGCAGCAACTCATCAAGGTGATCTTGGGAGATTTTAGTCCATAGGCCATCATCGTCTTCAAGAATATCTTCGAGCTTATCCAGCGCCTGACCGATGTCTACTTCATCATCGTCGTCGCTAGTGCTGTTCTCGACATTGTCTTCGTCTGCCGCCATCACACGATTACTCCTCTACCAGCCACAATTAGCCTGGGATCCGGGATTATATAAACTTTAAATACTTGTGGGAGCTATTTCAAACTATACCACAAGTTGTTAGCGAGGAGTTAAACTTCATTCGACACGACGTATTGCCACGTTAGCCCTTTACCGCTATCTGTTCGGCTCGATGGCAACAGATCATTCAAACCCCATTCACGTTATCGGCGGAGGGCTGGCGGGCTCTGAGGCCGCTTGGCAAATCGCCCGCTGTGGTCTGCCGGTGATACTCCATGAAATGCGCCCGGTGCGCACGACAGATGCCCATCAGACAGATGCTTTAGCGGAACTCGTCTGCTCCAATTCGTTTCGCTCGGACGATGCTGAGCACAATGCTGTCGGCCTATTGCATGACGAGATGCGACGGCTGGACTCGCTGATTTTGAAATGCGCCGATGTCCATCGGGTGCCGGCTGGCGCAGCCTTGGCGGTTGACCGGGAGGGCTTTAGTCAAGCCGTGCAAGCAGCCATCGAGGCCGAACCGCTAATTACCATTGAGCGCGAAGAGATTGCCTCGGTGCCGTTGAACGAGTGGGACACCGTTATAATCGCTACCGGACCCCTCACCTCACCAGCATTGAGCGAGACCATCATCAAACTTACTGGTGATGACGGCTTGGCTTTTTTCGATGCCATTGCACCAATTGTTCACAAAGACAGCATTGATTTCGACCAAGCCTGGTTTCAATCCCGCTACGATAAGGGTGACGGCGCCGATTATATCAATTGCCCGCTTAGTGCCGAGCAGTATGCGGAATTTATTGACGATCTGATCAGCGGCGAGAAAATATCGTTTCATGAGTGGGAAGAGAGCACGCCTTATTTTGAAGGATGCCTGCCGATCGAAATTATGGCAGAGCGTGGCCCGCAAACCCTGTCTTATGGTCCGATGAAGCCAGTCGGGTTGACCAATCCCCACGACCCGGAACACAAACCAGCGGCGATTGTTCAATTGCGCCAGGATAATGCGCTTGGCACGCTTTACAATATGGTCGGCTTTCAAACCAAACTGACCTACGGTGAACAAAAGCGGGTCTTCCAGAAAATTCCCGGTTTGGAAAAAGCTGAGTTCGCACGTTTGGGCGGGCTGCATCGCAACACCTTTATCTATGGGCCAAAACTCCTGAGCCCGACGCTCAGCTTAAAGTCCAACCCGCATGTTCGGTTTGCCGGTCAGATCACTGGCTGCGAAGGCTATGTTGAAAGCACCAGCATCGGCTTGCTCGCCGGGCGATTCGCAGCTTTTGAGCGGCTTGGCCAGGATCACCCCCTGCCACCCGCCGAAACCGCCTTGGGCTCTTTGTTAGGCCA
>JABIIH010000027.1 GCA_018649245.1 Rhodospirillaceae bacterium
CAAGGGCGCGGGGCCCATATTCCGAGCCGCCGGCCACCCGACCGATAATTTTGCCGTCGGCTAATAATTGTGCGATCTCCTGCACCGAGGCTGTGCTGGATTTCAACTGCCATTTATCCAGGACGGCGGGCAGGGTGGCCGGATCATTGGGCACACCGAGATAGGCGTCCGACATGTGGTGTCTCACAGTACCGCCTTTGTCATAATAGCCATATAGTGCGCAGCCGAGCGGCAGACCTTCATCGGAAGCCGCAGGCTGAATGTAAACCTCATCAAACAAGCCGCTCTCGATCAGCTTTTGATTGATGATGCAATTAAGCGCAGCACCACCTGCCAAACAAAGCTTTTTCGAGCGCACTTTTTTGCGTGCCAGCCAAGCGAGATATTGGATATCGGCTTCTAGGGTTTCCTGAGCTTGGCGGGCCAGGCTGACCCATGGATTGGCTATCAGTGCGTCGCTATCCTCGCCCTCGAAGGTCGGTACATCCGTCATGCCGAAAACAGTTTTATCGTGATTGATGATGAAATCTTCAAAGCGATCAGGATCAACATCGACCATTGGCTCGAACGGCACCTGATCACCAAAGCCTGCGAGCGCCATGGTCTGGCCGGCGCCAAAAATATCGTAGCCGAGGGCTTCGGATACTTTATCGTAGAAAAAGGATGAGTTAACGAAATGATCGCGGCGCTCGCCTAGTTTTTCACCGTCCTGGTAGGTGTCACCGAGATAGCCGATGCGGTCGATGATATTTAAGTCCGAACCTTTGCCGTGATAGATGCCGGTACCACCTTCGGCGATCAGCACCGCTGCTTCATCAAACGGCGAGACGAAATAAGCACTCGCTGCATGGGCATCGATATGATTGATCCACTGCACCTTGGCCGGATCGTATTTCATGCTTTGCTCAACCAGATAGCTCCAGCGATGATTGTCGTCATAGCGCGGGTGATGGCGTTTCAGCGCATTCTCATAGCCAAACTGCGAGCCTTTTTCAGGCCAGGTTTCCAGGTGATGGTCGATGCAGATCAGGTCGACATCGTCCAGGCTGTTGAGGCCCAAAGCGCTCAGGCAATAAGCTATCGACATCAGCGGATAGGCAAAGGAATGCTTGCGCCGGTTGAGGCGTGCTTCGGCAATTGCATGAATTTTTAAAACGCCGCCTTGATCAGAGATAATGGCAGCGCCGGTATCATGGCTATAACATTTGAGACCTAAAACTATCATTTTGTTTCTATCGTGCTAACTTAAGGCTATTGGCATGATCTATTTTGTATGAGACAAGACCGCCATGAATACGACAAGCATTTATTCCGCTGCGCAAACGACTGAAAGCGCCAATAAAATCATCGCCGCTTGGCTCTTTATCTTGTGTGGCATGGTCTTTGTTATGGTTATCCTGGGCGGCTTGACGCGGCTCACCCATTCTGGCCTGTCGATGGTTGATTGGCGGCCGATAACCGGCTGGTTGCCACCGCTGAACCCAGGTGAATGGCAGGCGGTGTTTGAGCTTTATCAGGAATCGCCGGAGTTCAAGAAAGTAAACGCTGATATGACGGTAGAAGGGTTTAAGTCGATTTTCTGGCTTGAATTTATCCATCGTTTGTGGGGCCGCAGCATGGGCCTGGTGTTTTTCCTGCCTTTTGTATTTTTCCTGATTAAGGGCTGGGTTACCCGTCCGCTGATACCTCGTCTTATTCTGATATTTTTGCTCGGCGGCCTGCAAGGTGTCCTCGGCTGGTACATAGTAAAAAGTGGTTTGATCGATAATCCCGATGTTAGTCAATACCGCCTCACTGCTCATTTTTCCGCTGCCGTTGTTATCTACGGATACATGTTTTGGGTTGCTTTATCGTTAATGAAGCCTCTGCATGGCGCTGTGTTGCATGCGCCGAGCCTATTGGCCAAGGCGACAGTTTTTTGTGCCTTTTGGATATTTATAACCATGATGTCTGGTGGATTTGTGGCTGGCCTTGATGCCGGGCTGACCTATAACACGTTTCCGTTGATGGACGGACAAGTCGTGCCAAATGGTTTAGCAACACTATCACCGTGGTATCTCAATTTGTTTGAGAATATAACCACCGTTCAATTCGATCACCGGGTATTAGCTGAAACGACATTATTATTGATAATTGGGCTTTGGTTTGCGGCCTTGAAAAGTGATTTGCCGGTGGCGGTGCTTCAGGCTTTTCATGCTTTGATGGTTATGGGTTTGGTGCAAGTCACGCTTGGGGCCATCACGTTACTTTATGTTGTGCCGGTATCTGTTGCAGCACTTCACCAGGCAGGCGCTCTGGTGCTGCTCACTTTTGCCCTCTGGGCAGTGCATAGCTTAATCGGAAAACCTTATTTGTCGTGACAAAGACAGGCTTTTTAGTTCGATAAGTTGTGTAAAGATTGTTAATTTTATATATATAAATAGTAGATTATATTATAAATAAGCTGCAAAAAGTATCGCTGCTAAAAAACATAAGTGGTTAAATTGGAGAACTTTTAGATGTCGAATGAAGACGACAAATTTCGCCTTGTGACGCGAAGTGATTTTGATGGATTGGTCTGCGCCGTTTTGATGCGTGAACTTGATGTTATAAATGATATTAAGTTTGTTCATCCGAAAGATGTACAGGATGGCTTGGTGTTACTAAGCGATACCGATATCACAGCCAATTTGCCTTTTGATAGTCGGGTCCAACGCGCTTTTGATCATCACCACAGTGAAATGGTGCGCCTGGAGGAACTTCCCGACAATTACGTGAATACACCTAACGCACCTTCGGCGGCGCGGGTAGTTTACGATTATTATGGCGGCAAAGATGCTTTTCCCAGGATACCCGATGAACTGATGGAGGCCGTCGACAAAGGTGATTCGGCGCAATTTACCATGGATGAAGTGATGGCGCCGACAAATTGGGCGATGCTCAATTTTGTTATGGATTCCCGTACCGGCTTGGGGCGGTTTAAAGATTTCCGAATTTCGAACTATGATTTGATGATGGCGTTAATCGATTATTGCCGCGATCACTCGATTGAGGAAATTCTAGAATTACCCGATGTCAAAGAACGGATTGATCTCTATCTCGAACATAAAGATAGATTTGTTGAGCAAATCCGAAATTGTTCGACCATCTACGATAATTTGGTGGTCTTGGATTTGCGCAATGAAGAAACGATTTATCCTGGCAACAGATTTATGATTTATGCGCTGTTTCCGGAAACCAATATTTCCATTCACGCAATATGGGGCCTTGATAAATTGAATACTGTGTTTGCCGTCGGCAAATCGATTTTTAACCGAACCTCTAAAACCAACATCGGCGAGCTGGTTTTGAAATATGGCGGTGGTGGTCATGAAGCGGCTGGCACGTGTCAGATTGATAGCGACGACAATGAGCGGGTTTTAAAAGAATTGATTGCCGAAATAAACGACGACGGTTAGATCTAAATTAATGCCCAAATATGGTCACCATGAGGAATAGATAGCTAAGTGAAAAAGACCTGGATACCGCGGCCACTGGCCATCGTGTTGGTGGTTGTCGCACTCTTTGCCGGATTGTCAAATTCGCTTACCGGATGCTCCGGTGGGACACCGATGGCGCGGGTATTTGGCGGCTATAGTAGTCCTTTCACCCGGATTCAGGAAAATACCCCGGACTATCAACGATTTAAGAAAATATATGGTGAAGTAGCCGCTAATGATGGCTTCAGGGCGCAACAGTTGCGGCACTTTTCCGATGCCTACCAACGTGTGCGCCGCGAGTATGTGCATAATTTGGAAGACAAGGTGCTTATCAATGCTGCGATAACGGGTGTCGAGAAAATTGAAGGCGCGCGTGGCACAATCCCATCCAATAAAGTCATTGAGGCCGCGCTTGATGCAATGATTACCTCGCTCGATCCGCATTCCAGCTATATGAACCCCGATGAGTACCGAGATTCACAAGTTGTCACCAGCGGTGAGTTTGGCGGCTTAGGCATTGAGATCAAGCTGACCGATGGATTAATCGAAATTATTTCGCCGATGATCGATACACCGGCTTACCGGGCCGGCTTGAAGCCCGGCGATTTAATTACTCATGTCGAGGGCGACCCGGTAAAGAAAATGACTTTGGGCGATGCTGTCCATCGCTTGCGAGGTAAGCCCGGCAGTGATGTGCGCATCACCATTCGGCGCGAAGGCGCCGGCAGTTTTCCGGTTACCATCACCCGCGCAATTATCAAGGTCCAGCCGGTCAAGTGGCGGGTTGAAGGTAATATCGGGGTTGTTCAGGTCACGCATTTTAATTTGCGTTCCGAAGATGCACTGGAAGATGCGGTTGATAATATCCGTGCTCAACTCGGCTCGCAGCTGCAAGGGCTGGTCATCGATCTGCGCAATAATCCTGGCGGTTTGCTCAATCAGTCCGTGGCGATCGCGGACGCGTTCTTGAATCACGGCAAAATCGTATCGGTGCGGGATCGTGCCGGTGAAGTGCGGGGCTTTGATGCCCATCTCGGTGATATTGCCGGTGGTCTGCCGATTGTTGTACTGATCAATCGTGGCTCTGCTTCGGCTTCGGAAATTGTTGCCGGTGCGTTGCAGGATCATCGCCGCGCCACGGTTATGGGTGTGCGGTCTTTTGGTAAAGGCTCGGTGCAGACCATCGCACCGCTTGATTGGGATGGTGCATTACGCTTAACGACAGCGCTCTATTACTTGCCGTCGGGCCGTACCATTCAAGGTTCCGGAGTTGATCCCGATTTGAGTGTCCAAGGCACAAAAGGCAGCGAAGGCAAGCGCGAAGCTGATTTGCCGAACGCCTTGAAGACCACAGGCCAGGCCGGAGAAATTCTAGCTGGCCGTCAATTGCAGGAAGATAGCTGCCCGGTCGCTGGCAAAGACAAGAAAGACAAGCTGCTTGGCTGTGCTGTTATGTTTTTACGATCCGGCTCGCAAGCGAATTTTCTCGCGCTGATGAGTGCGCGGAAGAGCCTTTAATACAATTCCTGATGCTCGAGCTTTATCACAGCGGTCTGACAACCTGTTCCAAGCAGATACGCCTTTGCTTGCGGGAGAAGGGGCTCGACTATAAGAGCAATTATGTCGAGCTGTGGAACTACGAAAACCTCAATAAAGATTATTTGCAGTTAAACGAGGTTGGAGTCGTGCCGACACTCGTGCATGACGGCGTGCCGATCCGAAACTCTTTCGTTATTGCCGAATATATTGAAGATGTCTTTCCCGAACCGTCGCTGCTGCCGGCAACTGCTTTGGCACGTGCTAAAATGCGGCTTTGGACCTGGATGGCTGATGATATCCATTTATCTGCAACTGCCGTCACTTATAACGCTAATCTGCAAGGCATGGTCGATGAGCTCAACGATGCTGACAAGCTGATTATGCTTGAGGCAACGCCGGTACCCGACCGCCGGGCGCGCTGGCAAAAGCTGGCCGACGGCGGCATTGATCAACGTGAGCTTGATACCGCACTGGCTAAAATTAAATGGGGCATGGAGCGCTTTGATGAAGCTATTGGCGCTGGTCCCTGGGTATGCGGTGATGAATATTCTCTCGCCGATATTATGATGCTGAGCATTGTCCACCGCACGCGCGAATTGGCGCCTGAAATTATCGCGCCGGACATTTGTCCCCGAGTGGTTGAGTGGCGGGACCGCATGATGGCCCGGCCGGCTGTTGAGTATGTTTATACGCCAGGAACGGATGAAACGCCCAAGCGCCCTGACGGAAAATCAATTTCCGGCATCACTTGATCCTGAGCCTAATTCCAGTCTGCGGAATTCAGCAGTAAAAAAGCGCTGAAATGGTTGCAGTCCTACCGTTTTTTTACCAAATTAAGAAAGTTTTTTAATTAGTTTTTTTTGCGAGGGCATAATGGCGAAAATGAAAGCTGCGGAAGCACTTACCCAATCGATCAAGCAGTATGGGGTCGATACAATATTTGCGTTGCCGGGTGTCCAGCTGGATAATCTTTTTGATGTCTTGTACGACCACCAAGACGATATCCGTATCATTCACACCCGCCACGAACAGGCGACCGCCTATATGGCGTATGGCTACGCTCGTTCGACCGGTAAAGTCGGCACCAATCTCGTCGTTCCTGGTCCGGGCTTGATGAATGCAGGGGCAGGCCTGTTGACGGCGCATGCCTGCAATACGCCGGTGCTCTGTATTGCCGGCCAAATCCCGTCATCCTTTATCGACAAAGGTGTCGGTCTATTGCATGAACTGGCTGATCAGCCGGGCGCTGTCGCTGGTGCGACGAAATGGAGTGGCCGGGCGAACACGCCGGGCGAGACCCCGGGCGTGCTGCGCGATGCCTTTATTCAGTTAAATACCGGCCGCCGCCAGCCGGTGCTGTTTGAAATGGCGCCGGATACCATGGCGCAGGAAGGCGATGTCGAGTTGCTCGACCCAATTACCGACTTTTCAGAATTTGAAATTGAGCCTGATCCGGATTTACTCGAACAAGCCGCCGCACTTTTGGGCAATGCGGAAAACCCGGCGATCTTTACCGGTGGCGGTGTCTATGGCGCCGAAGAGGCGCTGTTGGCGCTGGCGGAGGAAATTCAAGCGCCGGTTATCATGTCGCAGAACGGGCAGGGTGCTGTCGATCAGCGCCACCATCTCGGCCAAAATCAAATGGTTGGCTTGGAATTATGGAAAGACATTGATGTCATTTTGGCTGTTGGTACAAAATTTCAGGCGCCGATGAACATGTGGAAAAAGCAGGGTGACAAAAAACTCATCCGCATCGATACTGATCCCCGGCCCAACGATCCCTGGCAGCCCGATATTCAAATAACCGCGCCGGCAAATAAATCCCTGGCCGGTTTATATGATCGCGCTTCACGCCATAATCGCAAACGGGAGTCGCGGAAAGATGAGCTCAACGTACTGAAAGCAGCGGCAACCGAAAAGATCAATCAGGGCCGCCCGCAGGCGGATTTTGGTAAAGTTATTCGCAATGTTTTACCGGATGATGGCATTGCCTGCTTTGGCGTGACGCAGATGGGCTTTTACTCCTGGTTTGGCTTCCCGACCTACCATCCTGCCGGCAATATCCAACCCGGCTATCAAGGCACGCTCGGTTATTCCTTCCCAACCGGTTTGGGCGCACAAGTCGGCAACCCGGACAAAAAAGTTGTCGCCATAACTGGTGATGGCGGCTTTATGTTCAATGTTCAGGAATTGGCAACCGCCGTCCTGCATAATATTCCATTGGTGACCGTGCTGTTTAATGACAGCACCTTCGGCAATGTGAAACGTAATCAAAAAACCGATTATAATGAGCGCTATATTGCCTGTGATCTTCATAATCCGGATTTTATGAAACTCGCTGATAGTTTTGGCCTCATGGGACTGCGGGTAGATTCTCCGGAAGGATTGCAAGGCGCCATGGAAAAAGCCTTCGCCGAAGACGGTCCGGTGCTGATCGAAGTCGAAGTTGGCCCGATGGAATCGCTGTGGCAATACATGCCCCTTAAACGCGCCAAGGATGATGAAAAATAATGGTCAAATTTGATAGGTAATGCCGGAATTTAAAAACCTATCAGCCAATTTACAGGGCATGGCTTTTATGTTGCTATCGTCGCTCTTTGCCGGTGGTATGCATGCGACGGTTAAATTTATCGCCCTTGATATACATCCCTTTGAGATTTTTTTCCTGCGCCAAACCATTGCCTTGGTTGTGCTCGCGCCAATTTTTATGAATATCGGATTGGCCGCGTTAAAAACAGAACGGTTGGGTACGCACGCTGTCAGGGGTATCTTTATGACCGCCGGTGGCATGACTTGGTTTTGGGCGCTTAGTTTAGTGCCGTTGGCAAAAGTGACGGCGCTGAATTTGTCGGCCGTTTTGTTTACGGTTCTTGGCGCTATTATCTTTCTCAAAGAATCGTCCGAGTGGAAGCGCTGGGCGGCTTTGATATTTGGCTTTGCTGGCGTCATCGTTATTGTGCGTCCGGGCTATGAGCTTATTTCCTTTGGCGTTATCCTGGTTATTACTACGAGATTTTTTCCAGCCGGCGCGCGAATACTCTCTAAAATTTTGTCGCGCACGGACCGCACCCCAACCATCGTGGTCTATGGTGCGGTGATGATGTCGATACTTTCAGCCGTACCGGCAGCGTTGGTCTGGACGCAGCCGAGTATGGAACAGCTTGGGTTTATAGCTTTTATTGCCGTCATGGGTACTGGTTCCCAACTTTCAATGGTCCATGCCTACCGGGTTGGCGACATGGGAGCGGTAGAGCCGCTTCATTTTATCCGACTGTTATGGGCGGCACTGTTTGGCTTTGTCCTGTTTGGTGAGATACCTGAATTATGGGTTTGGATCGGCGCAACCATGATTATCTTGGCAGTGAGCTATTTGGCGCATGGCGAAGCGCGGAAAAAAGATATCGAACTTGAGCAGCCGGGAAGCACGTCCAACTAGTGGATAATCTTTGTTTGAAGCTTTGCCGGAAATTTGGCAAAAGACTGCTCAAATAATTCAAATAGATAACAACTCTTTTGGAGGAACATAGCAGTGCGTGTAATTTCTTATTCTCATAGCGGGACAGATGGTCTCGGCATCATGGTCGATGATAAAGGCTTCGTTGCTTTGGCCGGTGTGGCGCCAGATTTGCCGACGACCATGATGGCTCTGTTGAACCTCGATGATTGGCAGGGCAAAGTCGCCGCCGCTGTTGAAGGCAAAGCTGCCGATCTTTCGATCGATGAGGTTCAGTTGCTGCCGCTGGTTTCCGATACGCCGGTATTGTGGTGTGTCGGCGTGAACTATAAAGAACACCAGGACGAAACCGGGCGCGGCGCCCAGGAAGAGCCGATGTTTTTCATTCGCACCAATCACGGTCTGATCGGCGCTTATGATCCGATTATCCGGCCCAATTGTTCAGACATGCTGGATTTTGAAGGTGAACTTGCGGTTATTATGGGTAAAGGCGGCCGTCATATCTCTAAAGAGAAAGCCCATGAACATATCGCCGGCTACTCGATCTTTAACGATGGCACCATCCGCGACTGGCAGCGCCACACCATTCAGTTTTGCCCAGGTAAAAACTTTGAAGGCACTGGTCCTTTTGGCCCCTGGCTGATGACCCCCGATGAGTTCGGTGATCCTTACGCGCAGGAATTGACGACGCGGCTGAATGGCGAGCAGGTTCAGCACACCAGTATTGCTGATATGGATCACAAAATAGATAAGCAGATTGAGTATCTTTCGACCGTTCACACCTTGCGTCCGGGAGATGTTATCAGTACCGGTACACCGGGAGGAGTGGGCTCCAGGCGTGAACCCCCGCTGTGGATGAAACCGGGTGATACCGTTTCGGTTGAAATCACCGGTCTCGGTATTATTGAAAATAAAATCGAACAAGAAAGCTAATAAATAGACTGATGTGAAAGTGAGGCACCGTCAGGGTTCTTGACGGGCTTCATTTGTAAACCTAGCTTATACTCTCCGTCGTTAAATGAGGACCGTGTGTTCATATGCCTGACGATCAAAAATCTCTCCATTCTAAAGTACCGAGCGTCGATGCAATTCTGCGGCTTGAGCCCAGCATTGTCTTAATCGAGCGCTATGGGCGAGCCCTGGTGACGGATGCTATTCGCACAGTGATTGCTGATATTCGCCGTCAGATCAGTGAGCTTGCCGAAGAGGCGTTACCGCTACTGGAGGAAGCGTCAATTATTGAGCAGCTTAATCTGTTTTTAGATCGGGCGACGCAGCCGTCTTTGCGGGCGGTCTATAATCTGACGGGCACAGTATTGCATACCAATCTCGGCCGGGCGGTGCTGGCCGAAGAAGCGATCGAAGCGATGGTCAAAGTCGCTAAGGGAGCCTCCAATCTGGAATACGAAATAGGCAGCGGCAAGCGAGGTGACCGGGATAGCCATTTGGATGAGCTGCTCTGTAAGCTCACGGGTGCTGAAGCCGCCACGGTTGTTAACAATAATGCAGCCGCTGTTTTGCTGGTGCTCAACACTTTGGGGCAGCGTAAAGAAGTGCCGGTCTCCCGTGGTGAGTTGATCGAGATCGGCGGGGCCTTTCGTATCCCCGATATTATGAAACGCGCCGGCTGTAAGCTGGTTGAGATCGGCACCACCAACCGCACACATTTGAAAGACTATGCGGAAGCCATCAGCGGCAAAACCGCCTGTCTGATGAAAGTCCATACCAGCAATTACACTGTGCAGGGCTTTACTAAAGAAGTAACGGCTCAAGAGATGTCGGCGCTGGCGCGGGATCGCAATTTGCCGTTGATCGAGGATTTGGGCAGCGGCACGCTGATCGATTTGTCTCAGTTTGGTCTGCCTCATGAGCCAACCGCCCAGGAAGCCGTCAGTAGCGGTGTTGATGTCGTGACCTTTAGTGGTGACAAATTACTCGGCGGGCCACAGGCCGGGCTGATCGTCGGACGTAAAGACCTCATCGCTAAAATTAAGAAGAACCCGATGAAGCGCGCCATGAGACTGGATAAAGTAACGATTGCCGCTCTGACGGCGACCTTACAGCTTTATCTTGATCCCGACAGTTTGGCGGCGCGCATACCGACCATTCGCATGTTGTCGCGTTCGGTGGAAGATATTCAGGCACTGGCGGAACGGGTGCAGAACCCTCTCGTTGCGGCGGTCGGTGATGGGTTTGCGGTCTCGATCATTGATTGTCAGAGCCAGATCGGCAGCGGCTCTTTGCCGGTAGAACGCCTGCCCAGTAAAGCGCTGGCCATTGGCACCACAAAAGGCAAGCCGGGTGGTAAATTGCAAAAGCTGGCGGACGCCTTCCGGGCCTTGCCCATGCCGGTGATTGGCCGCATTCAGGATGATGCCTATTTGCTTGATCTGCGCTGCCTTGAAGATATCGACGGCTTCACCACCCAGCTTGGTGATTTGAAACTATGATCATCGCTACGGCAGGTCACATTGATCACGGCAAAACCTCGCTCGTCCAGGCCATAACTGGCGTTGATACCGACCGTTTGCCGGAAGAAAAAAAGCGCGGCATGTCAATCGATCTTGGCTTTGCCTACCAGCCGATTGCCAATGGCAAAACACTTGGTTTCGTTGACGTGCCAGGCCACGAACGCTTCATCCGTAATATGCTGGCTGGCGTCACCGGTATCGATTACGCCATGCTGATCATCGCCGCCGATGACGGGCCGATGCCGCAAACCATTGAACATCTCGCCATTCTTGATTTGTTGGGCGTCTCGGAAGGGATCGTGGCGCTGACCAAGATTGACCGGGTTGAACCGGAGCGCCTCACCGAAGTTAAAGGCGAGATTGAAAATGCCTTGGCCGGGACTTGTCTAGAAGGCTCGGATATCCTGCCGGTTTCTGCCATCACCGGTGAAGGAGTTGAGGACGTTAAGGATCACCTCGAAGCAATGTCGGAATTATTGGGTGAGCGTGAGCTTACCGGCAATTTCCGCCTTGCCATTGATCGTTGCTTCACTGTGCCGGGAGCCGGACTGGTAGTAACCGGCGGCGTATTTTCAGGGCAAGTCACAGTTGGTGATCAGCTTGTTCTGTCACCGCAGGGCACTTCTGTCCGGGTGCGCGGCATTCATGCGCAAAATCAGGAATCTGAGACCGGAGTAGTTGGCCAACGATGTGCCGTTAACATCACGGGTGGCGAGCTCAATAAAGCCGACGTTCATCGTGGTGGCTGGCTGTTGGCCGAGCAAGTGCATGATCCGGTGCCGCGTTTTGATGCGCGCTTGCGGGTGTTGCCGAGTGAAAACCGCCCGCTCAAGCATTGGACGCCGGTCCATGTTCATTTGGGTGCCGCCGAAGTGCCCGGCCGGGTCGCGGTACTTGAAGAGAAATCTATTGCGCCAGGTGAAAGCGGTTTGGTGCAGGTTGTGCTGGATCGTCGTATTGGCGCGCTCCGTCACGATGGCTTTATTATTCGCGATCAATCGGCTCAGCGGACAATTGCCGGTGGGCGTATTCTTGATCCCTTCGGACCCGCAAGAGGCCGGGCCAAGCCGGAGCGCATTGCTTTTTTGCAGGCGATGTCTGAAGACGATCCGAATGATGCGCTGGCTCAATTATTGGCGCAATCTCCGTTGGGTGTTGAGCTGTCTAATTTCTCGACCGCCTGGAATTTAACACCGGATGATCAAACCGCACTTTGGGAAAATGCTGAGGTGGTCAAAGTCGGGCCGGATGAGAAACCCATTGGGCTTTCGCCTGAGCATTTTGCGGCACTTGGAACGACGACCATTGAAGTAATGCAGGATTGGCATGGTAAAAACCCCGATCGTCCTGGTCCGGGTGTGGATGCGCTTCGCCGCATGTTGCCGAACCGGGTGCCACTGCCCGTATTTGAGGGTGTGCTCGGGAGTCTGGTGGCTGATAAAAAGATCATGCATCTCGGCGCCAGCTATTGTCTGCCGGGATTTGAGCCCAAGCTCGCCAGCAAAGATGCCGCCATGTGGAAGCGGGTGATGCCGGTGCTTGAAAGCGGCTATACCAAGCCGCCGGTGGTACATGCACTGGCCGAAGAACTCTCTTTGGATCATCGCACGCTGGAAAAATTTCTAGTTCGTAGCGCTAAACTCGGTCTGGTATGCCAAGTGGCAAAAAACCGCTTTTTATTGCCCGAAGCCGTGCTTGAACTGGGCGAAATTGTTGAGGCTTTGGGTGCGGGCGAAAATACCTTTGGGGTGGTGGAATTTCGCGACCGTAGTAATATTGGCCGTAATCTGGCAATTGAAATTTTAGAGTTTTTTGATAAATCCGGCTTTACCTGGCGCAGTGGTGATGTGCGCAAAGTCTTAAAACCGGTTTCTGAGGTGTTCGGCGAGTTGGCCGGGGAGGGAGGCATGGCAAAACTTCACATTCAGGGCTGGCGCTTTATCAATCATTCTTATGCGCTGGTGAACCAGCATCAAATATTGGCAATGTTGCGCTGTAGTGATGTCGATATTTCGTTCGAGGAATTGCCGCTGTTTGATCCAAGTTGGCAGCAATCAAAAACCGGATTCGATGCCGCCTCACTGCAACAGCTTGATGAACTCTCAAATGATAGTGCTAACGCTGATGCAGTTCTCCGCTATTGGTTCCCCTATGATTTTACGCCTGCGGATAATACGCCCACCTTTGTTTTTGGTACCTCGGAATTTAGTGCACTTAGCACCGACCAGATTAAAAGTGAGCAAAATATAACCGATGCCTTAGCTGGTAACGATACCCAAATACTGACGCCGTCAGCTTGGTCCAAACAAGGATTTATCAATTCAGGTGTCGAGGACAGCCGTATCCATATTGTGCCTCATGGTGTTGATACTAAAATATTCCATCCCGATCCAAGCATTGACCGGCAGGGCATGCGTGAGAAGCTTGGAGCCGGGGATGACAACTTTCTCTTTCTGAATATTGGCGCCATGACGACCAATAAAGGGATTGAGCA
>JABIIH010000069.1 GCA_018649245.1 Rhodospirillaceae bacterium
CTTCAATCGATGCTTCTATTTCATCGATTTTTTTGTCCAAAGCCGCGGTGACAAACTTCCACATCGGTTTGGCTAAAAGCAGAACAAAAATGACGAATGATATAGCGACCCAAAATGTCGGGCTATCATAAAACGCTTCTTGTCCGCCAGTTGCCCCGGAAGCAGCATAGGCTGTCGAAATCATTAGCCGGTCCCCTTCATTGATGCATCAAAAGCGCTAGAAATAGCACTGGCAACAGCTTCTTCGCCGGGTTCAATACCGATCAAGCGCTCAGTAGCCTCGGCGGCAACGCTGGCTGCGGCATCCTGAATACCAGAAACTGCGGCCTCTTTGGCTTCAGTAATGCGCTCTTCCGCCGCTTTAAGCTCACCAGACAAACGCGAGCCAAGATCTTCATGGCGGCGCGCCGAATCAACTGACATCTCTTGGGTGGCATCAAAAATAGCCGAGCGAGCCTGCTCACGTGCCTCGGCCATTGATTCCTCATAGGCTTCAGCTTCGGCAGCGGATTCATTTCTGAGGTTTTGAGCGGTATCAAGGTTATCGTCTATCCTTGCCTGCCGTTCCTCTAAAATGCCGCCAATTCTGGGCAGAGCAACTTTAGCCATCAGGACGTAGAGAACCAGGAACGTAATAACGAGCCAGATTATCTGAGGCGAAAACGCTGTGACATCAAATTGTGGCATAATTCTTAGCCTGTTGGTTTAAACCGTTACAAATTACCGAAATGGCGATATTAGCCAAACAGAATGATCAGTCCGATAACCAGGGCAAAAATAGCCAGAGCTTCAACCAGAGCAAAGGACACCCATGCGGTGGTGGTGACGGCATCAGCGGCACCCGGGTTGCGGCCAACGGTGTTAATAAGTGCTGCCCAAATAAGTCCGATACCAATGCCAGGGCCGATAAAGCCGAGAGTAGCCAAACCAGCGCCGATAAGCTTTGCTGCTTCTGCGTCCATTTTAAAAGTTCCTTTCGTTAGTCTTGAACAAAGAATGTTCAAATAATTAAGTGATTAATGCAGATGAATTGCATCGTTGATGTAAATGCAGGTCAAAATCGTGAAAATGTAGGCCTGCAAAAATGCGATTAAGAATTCCAACCCGGTAACGGCGACCAGACCGGCCATCGGTACGACGCCAAATATGCCAAGCGGAACAACAAACCCGCCGACAACTTTCAGCAAGGTATGGCCTGCCATCATATTGGCGAACAACCGAATGCTAAGACTTAACGGGCGGGTGAAATAAGAGATAACTTCAATAGAGATCATCAACGGCGCCAGAATAATCGGCACGCCAGCTGGTAGAAAGAACGAGAAAAAGTGCAGGCCGTGTTTGGCAAAGGCAATGAAGGTCACCAAAACAAAAATAACCAAGGCCATGGTTAAGGTAACGGCGATGTGGCTGGTAAAGGTAAAGCTATAGGGCAGCATGCCAATAAAATTACCAAACAGCACAAACATGAAAATGGTAAAGACAAATGGGAAATAGGGCCGGCCTTCCTTGCCGATACTGTCGCTCACCATCTTGGCGATAAACTGATAGGCCAATTCGGCTAATAGCTGCCAGCGTCCCGGAATTCCAGCGCGCGGACGTACGGCAAACACCATCAAAGCTGTTGCGGCTAAGACCGAAAGAATCATAAAAGCAGATGAGTTGGTAAACGAGGCATCAAAATCGCCGATTTGGATCGGAATCCAAGTCTTGATTTCGAATTGTTCCATTGGACTGTGGGATTCAGCCATCTTTACTCACCTTTTGTACCATCTTGTTTTGTTTCGTCACTTGCCGACCGATTGTTGTGGTCAAATCCAACTGTATAGCCCTGGCTATTGGAAATTCGGTATATATTCCACAAACCAGCAGCATTTCCTAATAATAGAAACCCGATTAAAAACCAAGGTTTGGTTCCCAGCCAGGAATCTAGTAAAAAACCAATTCCACCACCAACAATAACCGCTGCGACCAATTCTGTGCCGATGCGCATCGCTTTGCCTTTGCCGTTTTCCGGTAACGCCGTTCCGTCGCCTCGTTTGGGCTCAGCACTTAAATCGCGTGCGCGCCGCAAACGTGTATCAAAGTCCTCTTCATTTTCTTCTTCAGGGACTGACGGATTTTTATCCTCGCTCATTGCTGGATGCCCTTTGTTGAAGTGCCCGGGCAGACGACTGGAAAACTCCTTAAAGACGAAGGTTCGTCGGTGGTTTCGGGGGGAACATATCTTTCGGATAGGGGCCTGTCAAGATTCAATCCCCACCAATTAAGGTAACATAAGCTATTGAAATAATTGAATAATTTAGACTAATTCCAACTAGGCGATATCGCGAAGTTCGATCGCTTCGCCCAAGTCGACTGATACGAGCTGAGAAACGCCTTGTTCGCCCATGGTTACGCCGTAAAGGCGATCCATTCTGGCCATTGTCATACGATGGTGGGTGATGACCAGGAAGCGGGTGGATAATGAATGCGCCATTTCATCGACCAGCGTACAGAAGCGGTCGACATTGGCGTCATCCAGCGGCGCATCGACCTCATCCAGCACACAAATAGGCGCCGGATTAGTTAAAAATACGGCAAATAACAAGGACAGCGCGGTTAAGGCCTGCTCGCCACCCGACAATAATGAGAGCACCTGCAGACGTTTTCCAGGCGGGCTGGCCATAATCTCAAGGCCAGCTTCCAGCGGATCATCCGATTCGACCAGTTCAAGATGAGCGCGGCCACCACCAAATAAGCGCACAAATAATTCCTGGAAATGCTTGTCGACTTCTTCAAATGACGTTAGCAGGCGTTGGCGGCCTTCCCGGTTAAGCTCGTTAATGCCGCGGCGCAGTTTATCAATGGCTTTGAGCAAATCTTCGCGTTCGGTGGTAAGGGTTTCGATCTGCTCATTAAGCTCCTGAGCTTCGGTCTCAGCCCGCAAATTAACCGGGCCCATATTTTCGCGTTCTCTGAGCAGCCGCTCGACGCGCTTTTCAGCCGCTTCCAGTTCGGGCATTTCAGCATCTTCGGCGATGCCGGAAAGCTCACGCAGTGCATCCGGGCCGCAATTGAGGCGATCCTCCATGCGTTCAATCAGCGCTTCGGAGGCTTGCTTAGCCTGATCAACCGCCGCCTCGGCACGCACCCGTTGTTCCCTGACACCAGCCAGTTTAGATTCGGCTTCGCGCAGATTTCGATCTGCGTCGGCGAGTTTAGTTTCAGCTTCGGCCAGGCGATCAGCCGCATCTTTGCGTTTTTCCTCGGCCCCATCGACTTTATCGAGAATATCCTGGTGGCGGCGTTTGATCTCTTCCGGTTGCTGAGCGAGACGTTCGCGTTCGGCTTCCAAAGACTGCTTGCGTTCCCCCAATTCTTCGAGCTGTTTGGCGGCACCTTCTTTGCGGGTGTTCCAATTGGCCAATTCTTC
>JABIIH010000026.1 GCA_018649245.1 Rhodospirillaceae bacterium
CCGTCTTCATAGTTTACGTTGAATACCATGAACGAGGCGCTTTTGCCCTTGGACTTCTTGCGAGCCATAGCTCAACCTCCGTCTTTAATGGAGAGCGACCCACGCCATCCTCCATTCTCGACTTTAATACTAGTAAGCGAAGACACGCCCCAACGAAGGTTGAGGGCGTTGACTTGCGTAGTTACTCAGCGATGGACAAATTCTCGGCAGATGATTTGCCATTTTGTCCCGGCTTAAGCTCATAGGAAACTTTTTGCCCATCATTCAGCGTATTTAATCCAGCTGCCTCGACAGCAGAAATGTGAACAAAGGCATCAGCCCCGCCATCTTCAGGTTCAATGAAACCAAAACCCTTAGCTGGGTTGAACCACTTTACAGTACCTGTAGCCATAATTACTTCCTTTAACATTTTTCTAGAACCGCGCATCACACCTTGCGATGGGGCCGTCTGCCTGACGTTTACGCTCTCTGGTTTGTCCAGTTAATCCACGCAATTTTATATAACAGAGAAATACCTGTGAATTGCGATATGGAAAGCGTAGGAGGTATTTCATAAAACGGGTTGATCTACAAGGGCCTTGCGCAACGAATGCCCGCTTTTGGCTAAGACCAGTCACTAAATAGCATCTGGTCAGTGTCTGCTTTGCCCTCAATAACGGATATTCTCAGAATTTAGCGAATAACATCCGAAGTTGACCCAAAGTCGATTAATGGGTCACCCCGGCCTCGATCCGGGGTCCGGAGAAGCTGGTTTCCCGCTTTCGCCGGTCCGTTGATCAAGTCCGGAATGACGGGTGAGATAGACAAAGCGCTTTATCCAGCTTTTAAATTCTCTATATTTTTATCATGGACAAAGAGAATAACACCAAGAGCGATGCTGCGTTGATCGGTCCGAGTGATCCGGCGCCGTTTGAGTTGCTTAATCCCTCATCAGAAAAGCCGATGCTGTTGGTCTGTGATCATGCCAGTAAAGCAGTGCCGAGTGGGATGAATAACCTGGGCCTCGAAGAAGCCACCATGAATTTGCATGTCGGCTGGGATATTGGCGCCGCCGAAGTGGCGCGCCGGTTGGCCAAAGATCTAAACTGCATGGCAGTGCTGGCCGGCTATTCGCGATTGGTAATCGACAATAACCGCCAGCCTGGTGATCCAACCGGCATTCCTGCCGCCAGTGACGACATCATCATTCCCGGCAATCAGGATTTGAGCGAAGCCGAGCAAATCGCCCGCACCGATCAGTTTTTCTGGCCCTACCATCATGCCATCACCGAGGCGATTGCCCATCTCTGGCGCAACGGTCTGCCGCCGGCTGTGTTCTCCGTCCACACTTTTACCCCCTCGATGAACGGTGAGGACCGGCTTTGGCATATCGGCGTGCTGTGGAACCGCGATCCGCGCATGGCCGAGCCGCTCATTCAAAAATTGCGGGACCATGGCGAAGGTTTTCACGTTGGCGATAATCAGCCATATTCGGGCAAAGACATCGCGTTTTCGCTCGATATGCATGCTGGCGGCGCCGGTCTGCCTCATTGTGCCGTGGAAATTAGGCAGGATTTAGTGACCAGCCCCAGCGGTGCGGAATTTTGGGCTGAAGTTTTAAGCGAGGTTTTACGCGATATTTTGAGTATCGATGATTTACACCAGGTGGAGCATTTTTAGATGCCTTTTGCCAAACCATCACTGACCATTGGGGTTGAAGAGGAATATTTAATCATTGATCCGGTCACCCGCGATCTTGCCGAGCCGCCGGATGAAGCTTTCACCAAATGCTCCGAACGTCTTAAGAATCTGGTCAAACCTGAGTTTATGAAATCCCAGATTGAGGTCGCGACCAGTGTCTGTGGCACCATTAAGGAAATTCGCCAGGAACTGGTCGAATTGCGCTCGACAATTGCCGAAATTATGGGCGAGTACGATCTGGCGCCGATTGCCGCCTCGACCCACCCCTTTGCTACTTGGGAGACCCAATACCATACGGATAAAGAGCGCTACAATTTCCTCGCTGAAAATATGCAGGCAGTGGCGCGGCGGTTGTTGATCAGCGGTATGCATGTCCATGTCGGTATCGAAGATGATGAAATGCGGATCGAAATGATGAACCAGGTGGCCTATTTTCTGCCGCATCTATTGGCGCTCTCCAGCTCGTCACCATTTTGGCGAGGGGAACATACAGGCCTTAAATCCTATCGTCTCTGTGTGTTTGACGAATTGCCGCGCTCTGGTTTACCGGAACGTTTTGAATCCTACGGCGAATACAGCCGCCACGTCTCTGTACTGATCGAGGCCGGCTTGATTGAGGACGCCACCATGCTGTGGTGGGATGTCCGGCCCAGTGCCACTTTCCCAACGCTTGAAATGCGGGCGACCGATGTCTGCACGCGGATCGATGACGCGGTCTGTCTGGCGGCGATTTATGTCTGTATTATCCGCATGCTCTACCGCTTGCGCCGTGGCAATCAGAAATGGCGCACCTATACCAATATGCTGATCAGTGAAAACCGCTGGCGGGCGCAACGTTACGGCATCGATGAAGGCATGGTCGATTTCGGCAAAGGCGCGATCGTGCCTTTTGGCGAATTGCTGGAAGAGCTGATCGAGCTGATCCAGGAAGATGCCGAAGCACTGGATTGCGTCACCGAAGTTCATCATGCGCGCCGGATATTGGAGGCTGGCACCAGCGCTCATCGGCAATTAGCGACCTTTGAAAAAATCAAAGCCGCTTCGGGTGACGAGCAAAAAGCCTTCCACGCAGTCGTTGATGAACTGGTCACCGAGACTGTTGAAGATTTTTAATCTGACAATCATCAATGAACTCAAGCGATTTCTGCGCTATAATAGCGGCGTAATTTCAGGCAGGAGGATAGGTGATGGAAAACACGACAACCGGGCCAGAAATCGTTGGCCTCTTCGCCGACAAGGATGAGCTGGAAAAAGCCGTTGCCGAGCTCTTGGCAGCCGGCTTCGAGCGCGCCGAACTCAGCCTCTTAAGCTCGCATGATTCTTTGGATATTCTAGAGCGCAGCGGTTCAACTTGGCAGAACACGGTTACGGCCCTGGTCGGTGAGTACAAAATCCTCGGGCCCCTGGCAGCGTCGGGCGGTATTTTCCTGGCTGGTGGACCGGTTGCCGGCGCCATTGCCGGCGTTATTGGCGCGGCGGTTAGCGGGATGGCGGCGAAAGAAGTGTTGGAAGAAGTCTTAGCCGCACCTGAAGCCGACGATTTTGTGCGTGCCCTTGATGCCGGCAGCGTCATTCTCTGGGTCAGGGCAGATGGCGAGGATTCTCAGGAAAAAGCACAGCAGATACTCGGTGCCAATAATGCTGACAATATTCACCGGGTTGAGGCGGAGTAAGGAGAGTAATTATGGCCAAGCTACGTCATCTCGCTGTGCAAGTCCCCGATTTGGAGAAGGCAGCCCAATTTTATGAAGACGTCTTTGGTATGGCGAGGGTTGCCGAAACGGAGGCGCCGATCGGCGATGCGGTTAGTCTATCTGACGGGGTTATGAATCTTACATTGTTGAGATTTCCCGAAGGTGAAAGCGGCGCACTAAATGGACCAAATTGGGCGGGGCTGCATCATTTTGGTTTCATTGTCGAAGATGAAGCCGAAACCAGAAGCAAGATCGAAGAAGCAGGCGGTGAGTATTTTATGACGCTGCCAGATTATCCGGGCGTCCATGTCGAAAGTAAATTTAAAGACATTAATGGCGTGGTTTTTGATGTCGCGGAACACGACTGGCCTTTGAAGAAATAGAGGCTAACTCGCCCCGCCCTCAAAATCTTTTTTCTCCAAGAGCCATGATGTGGCGACGCCAAAGACGAGGCCCCAGAATGGCGCGCCGATGTTGAAGATTGATTGATCGGCCAGGGTCACCAGAAATGACACCGCTGCGCCAAGGGTAAAGCTGCCACCAAACGAGACCGTAAAGGCGCTCTGCAAAACGCGGATGAGCGCTAATCCAGCCAGCGTGGCAATAAATGAGGCCGGCATGGCGAGCAGTAATTTGGTCATCAGCGGTGCGTGTAAACCAAACAGAATTGCAAAAACACCGATGATAATGGCAGCTATATATTGCGTTTCCAATTTGCCGCCGCTCGACAAAATCGCATTGACCGGACCGGTTAAGCAGGTCGAGACCGTACCGAAGATCGCGGTGATGATGGAGGCCCCACCACAAGCCGCGGTGATCAGATTGGTCGGCGGGTTATGGCCGACATTGCGCAAAATAACGATGCCTTGGGCGTTTTGCGCGGCCAGCACGGTGACGGCTATCGGCACCACCAGTTCGATCATGGTCATCCAGGAAAACTCGGGCCGGATAATCGTCGGCGTGATGAGGGCGTATTCCAGATCGGTGGCGGGATTAAACGTGCCGGCAAACGTAACGGCGATAATGCCGACCACCAGCACACCGATCATCGGCGGAAATCTTTTTGCAATCGTTGCATTTAATGACAGCAAAATGAACGCAGCCGTCATCGAGCCGGCCACCCATGGGTCACTGCCGAGAGATTTAATCCAGTTCAAGCCAAATTCAAGAAACACACCTGCGACCATGGCCATGATAATCGGCATTGGCATAGCGGCCATGATGCGCTTGATCCAGCCGCTGAGCCCCAGTACGAGCAGCAGTACACCAGTGCCAATGAAAGCGCCGATAACTTCCGGAAAGCTCGAATGTTGCAATGCGGGGCCGACCAGCACGGTGCCGGAAATGGTCCAAAAGAATGCCAGGGGCTGGCGGTAAATGATGGAAATAACGATGCCGAGCAGTCCATTTAGCGCAATGCCGCCAAATACCCAGGATGCCAGTTCAGCCTCGGTCAGTCCGCCTGAAGTGCCGACGGCCAAAACGATGGCAATCGGTGCCGAAGCGGCAAACAAAAACGCGATGACGGCATTGCTGAGATGGATAAGCTCATAATCAGCAACTATTTTTTTTATTCCCGGAAAGGGCCGGTGAACTGGTTCTAAAGGCAAATCAAATTCCACTCGAAAAAATTAAAAACAGTTATTTA
>JABIIH010000065.1 GCA_018649245.1 Rhodospirillaceae bacterium
AATCTGGCGCCGATTGAAGGATCGAGCAAAGGGCTCAGTAACGCCGATCTGAAAAATCAAGTTGTGCTGGTAAATGTCTTTGGTTCGTGGTGCGTAGCTTGCCGGATCGAGCATCCCATGCTCATGGAGTTGAAGGAAAAAAATATCGTGCCGGTCTATGGTATCGATTGGCGTGAACCTAACCGTCAGGCGGGTCCACGGTGGCTCAAAAAGTATGGCGATCCCTATACGCTGATCGGCGACGATCCCGTAAGCAAAGGCGCGATTGCCTTTGGCGTTAGCGGGGCGCCGGAAACCTTTTTTGTCGATAAGCAAGGTGTCATCCGCTACAAGCATTTGGGGCCAATCACCGAGCAAAATTGGAGCCGTACTTTAAAGCCGATCCTGGAGGCGCTGCGAAAAGAATGAGACAATTACTTATCATATTGGCGCTCCTGACACTGCCGCTGGCTGCACATGCGGTTAATCCAGGCGAAATCTTGAAAGACCCGGTACTTGAAAAGCGGGCTCGTTCCATCAGCAAAGGACTGCGTTGTGTGGTCTGTCAAAATCAATCGATTGATGATTCAGACGCCCAACTGGCCCGTGACATGCGTGTTCTGGTGCGCGAGCGGCTCATCGCCGGCGACAGTGATCAGGCGGTGGTCGACTATATGGTTTCGCGCTACGGCGACTTTGTCCTGCTGCAGCCACCGGTCAAAGGCATTACGATGATCCTTTGGTTTGGCCCGGTGGTGATCGCTTTGATCGGTCTGGCGGGTTTAGTCATGTTCTTTCGCCGCCAGAAAAAATACGCGGCAGAAATGGGTAAGGATATCGGCTCGTGAGCTTGTGGATCGTCATTGGCGTAATTTTACTGATCACTTTGGCGATTGTCGTGATCCCATTGTTGCGCGGAAACACAGCGTCAGTTGCTGATCATGACGCCATCGTCTACCAAGATCAGCTCATTGAAATTGACAGCGATGTTGAACGCGGTCTGCTCAGCACGACCGAGGCTGAGGCCTTAAAAATTGAGATTAACCGGCGCTTGGATAAAACGGAAACTGATGAAGCTAGCGGTTTCGCAGCAGGCAAATTTCAGCTCAGTTATGTCATCGCTATCATTGTTATTATTCCGCTCGCGGCCCTTGGCCTCTATCAGCATTTGGGCTCACCGAAAAAACCAGACCTGCCCTACGCCTCGCGCAGCTTTACCCCGCCAAGCAGTCAGGCAAAAGCCGATGCGGAAATGACGCGGCTGGTGGATGCCCTGCAAAAACGCATGGCGGAGAATCCAGATAAACTTGACGGCTGGCTATTGTTGGGCCGGTCCTTGGTGACCATGAAACGCTTCCAGGATGCTTCAAACGCTTTCAAACGAGCTTTCCAATTGGATGCGTCTCGCGCCGATATAGCAGCGAGCGTCGCTGAAACAGCCTTTATGGCGGCGGGCGGAAAATTTGATCGCGAAGCCCGTAACTATTTTCAGCAGGCTCAAAAAATCAATCCGCGCGAACACAAAGCTCTTTATTACCTTGGCCTTGATCTCGCCGGTCAAAAAAAATATGGCGCGGCAATTCAGCTCTGGGTCGATTTAATCGCCATCTCGCCGGTGGGCGCACCTTGGCTGGATAGTGTGCGAAAACGTTTGGTCGATGCTGCCAAGGCCGGCAATTTAAAAATTGCCGACTTCCCACCGCGCCTGGAAGCGCCAATCAGTTCTGTACCCGGACCCGGACCCACTCAGGACGACGTTAAAGCAGCACAGGATATGTCTGATCAAGATCGCCAGGCCTTTATCCGCAGTATGGTCGCCCGCTTGGCAGAACGCTTAAAATCGACGCCCGAAGATATTGACGGCTGGCGCCGGTTGGCAGGTGCCTATCAGGTGCTGGGCGAAACTCAAAAAGCGGCGGCGGTAAAGGCACGGATAAAAATTTTAGCTAATAAATTAAATAAATGATTTTTAATAGAAATTATGGCATTTAAGCCTATATTATAGGGAGATTTTGCCGCTTGGCGTCGAAGTCTAAGTGCAATATCTTCTGATCAGAACACACTCAATGGGAAGCCAATGTCTGAACAAAAATATCGTCTGGTAACACGAGCTGATTTTGATGGCGTTGTTGCTGGCGGGCTGTTGATTGAGCGCGACATGATCAGTGATGAGATTCTCTTTGCCGAACCGCGAGAAGTACAGCAGGGCAAAATCGATATCACCAGCAATGATGTGACGACCAACCTGCCATATGTCGAAGGCGTCCACATGTGTTTTGACCATCATCTCAGCGAAACCGTGCGCGTGGATGGCGATGAAAATCACATTATTGATCCCAACGCACCGTCGGCGGCCCGCGTTGTCTATGATTATTTTGGCGGCGAATTGGCATTTCCCAAAATTTCCACGGAAATGATGGCTGCCGTGGATAAAGCGGATTCGGCACAATATTCCGAAAGTGAAATTCTCGCCCCCGAGGGCTGGACCATTCTCAACTTCCTGCTTGATCCCCGGACCGGGTTGTCACGGGTCGAAGATTTCGACATTCCGCATGAGCAGTTTATGAAAGACATGATGGTGTATTGCCGCCACCATCCAATTGATGAAATCCTGCATATTCCGGATGTCGAGCAACGCCTCCATGTCTTCCTGGAACACGAAGAATATGCGGAATTGCAGCTCAAACGTTGCGCCTCTATCGACGGTAAAATTGTTGTCGCCGATCTTCGCGGCGAAGAAACGATTTATGCTTGTAACCGCTTCCTGATATATGGACTGTTCCCGGCGGCTCAGGTTTCCATCCATATATTCCCCGGCGACGATGAGACAAAGACATTATTCGCGGTTGGCAAGTCCATCCTCAACCGGGCGTCAAAAGCCAATATTGGTCTGCTGATGCTGGAACAAGGCGGCGGCGGTCATGCGGCAGTTGGCACCTGTCAGGTGGGCAACGACCAAGTCGATGATGTGCTGATGCATCTCATCGAGCGCATTAACGCCGATAGTTAAAATAGTAGAAATTTAATTTATAGTTATAGAAAAGAAATATATTTATGGATAAAGCCACCGCCGACGTTCAGAGCCATCTTGAAACCATCATCCGCGAAATTGTAAATATTCTGACGACCTACGGCATGGATGTCATTGGCGCCGTAGCGATATTGATTATCGGCCTGTGGTTCTCCAGTCGGGCTGCCAAAATGATGGAACGGGTGCTAACCAAATCCAATCATATCGATGCTACTCTGGTGAAGTTTTTCGCCAGCTTCGTCAAATATCTGGTCATTGCCATCACCGTTGTTGCGGTGCTCAACCAGTTTGGTGTGCAAACCGCGAGCCTGCTGACGGTTTTGGGTGCGGCCGGCCTGGCAATTGGTTTGGCCCTTCAGGGCACCCTGAGCAATGTCGCCGCTGGCGTGATGCTGTTGCTTTTCCGACCCTTCAAAGCCGGTGATTTTGTTGAAGTGGCCGGCCACGCCGGAACGGTCAAAGAACTTAATCTCTTTTTCACTGAAATGGCTTCTGGGGATAATGTGCGGATAACCTTGCCAAATAGCCAGATTTGGGGTGGCGCGCTGTTAAATTATTCCGCCAATCCGACCCGACGGGTCGATCTAGTCGCCGGTATTTCCTATGATGATGACATCGATAAAGCGATGCAGGTCCTGCACGATACCTTCGCCCTGGACGATCGCATAAAAAACGATCCGGAACCCGTTGTCGCGGTTAGCGAATTGGCCGATAGTTCGGTTAACTTCGTGATCCGTGTATGGGTCGCCAATGGCGATTACTGGCCGGTGAAATTCGACCTGACCAAAGCCATCAAGCAGGCATTTGACAAAAATGAGATTTCCATTCCCTACCCGACACAGACGCTGTACGTCGAAAAATCTGAATCATCGACAGTTACTTAATCTAAAACTGGTTTGCCGTCGCGGATATTGAAGCGCCAATTCAGCCCGACAAAAAGACCCTTCATTAGAGGTAAGATGCCGAGCGCCAAGACAAGCGCTAACACCGCCATGATAATCGTCAACGGCAATGTCGAGATATCAGATTTAATCGCAATCATAACGATCGGCGCCATAATGTGACCGAGCAGTAAAATGGTTGCCCAGGGCGCGGCATCGTCAGTGCGAATACCCTCAAACGATTCCTGACAATGGGGGCAGGTATCTTCGATCGTCAGATAGCCGTTAAAAACGTGACCGACACCACAATGAGGACAGCGGCGGCGCAGACCGCGACCCATCACACGCAATAAACTTGGCACTACATTAGACATTTCGATTTTTATATTCCCTGATTAATTAATGCAGTGCTTAACCCATCAATTCCTAAATGAACAGGTGTAATTTATAAATTGACGTTCTAATCTTGCTATCTTGGCTGAAAGTCTTTATGTCCCTTCGCCCAAGGGAACTTAGAACGGATATTTAATAATGAACGGTACACCAAAGTCTTTTTGGGTCTTATTACCGCCGATTGCGGCCATGAGCCTGGTGATCTTTATCTCCAATGAATTGGTTAATCACCCGATAAATGATTGGCTGACCTGGGGCGCCTTTAGCTATCCGTTGAGCTTTCTGGTTACTGATTTGACCAACCGGTTGTTCAAAGCCGAAGCTGCCCGAAAAGTGGTTTATCTGGGCTTCGCTTTAGGCGTTGCGCTGTCGGTTTTTATCGATGTCCGCATTGCCGTGGCGTCAGGTTCGGCTTTTCTGATCGCCCAATTACTAGATATCTCGGTATTCGATAGATTGCGCAACCTGGCCTGGTGGAAAGCACCGCTGGTTTCTTCCGTCTTGGGTTCGGCCATCGATACGGCGCTATTTTTCACCATTGCCTTTGCCTTCACTGATCTGCCGTGGGTTACCTGGGCACTGGGTGATTTTGGCGCCAAGTTGTTTATGGCGGCGTCGCTGTTACCGATTTTCCGTATTTTGGTAAATTACTATCCGGCTTCTCTAAAAGGTGCACACGCCTAAGATCGAACGAGGCTAATTTACCGGGGGCGAAATATGAGAAAATATGAAGTTCTGATTTTTGCCACCGGCGCCATTACGCTGGCCCTGGAAGTCCTGGCCTCCAGGATCATGACGCCCTATTTCGGGGTCAGTTTATATATTTGGTCCGGCATATTGTCGATTACGCTAACCTTCCTTGCCATCGGCTATCGTTGGGGCGGCCATCTATCGGCTAAATTATCCCCTGAAGCGCTGGAGGTTTTTATTCTGGCAACGCCGATTGCCTCGGCAATTGCGATGGGTTTGGCTGCTTTGCTCTACCCGGTTATTTTCCCGGCACTTTCCCAAGTTAATCTTATTTTTGGCAGCTTTGTCGGCGCCACATTATTGCTGGCCTTGCCGCTGATTGCCTTATCGGCAATGAATCCGCTTCTAATAGGCTATCAGCGAACCGAAGAAGCCGAAGGAGATTCCGGTGCCGGCCGAATATTTTTTATCTCGACGGTCGGTTCGGTTGCCGGTGTTTTGTTAACCGCCTTTATCTTCATCCCCAACCTTACCAACTTTCGGGCCGTGCTGTTGCTGAGCGTTGTGCTCTGCCTGGCCAGTTTGGTTCTGGTGTTCTTCGCTGGCACGCTCCCGAACTCTGACAAAAAGAAACTTATAATCGCCAGCTTAATTGTTGCCCTGGCCTGTGGCAGTATTTCGGCGGCTAAGAAAAATTACTTAAAACTTATCAGCGGTCTCTCTACCCATCAAAAGTCATATAAAGTCGTCGCTGAATACACTTCGATGTTCGGCAATATTAAGGTAGCGGAAGTTCGCCAAAAAGACGGCACGGGTGGAATGGAAAGAATATTTGTCCAGGATGGGCTGATCCAGAACCGCACCAACGAAAAAAACAAATCCCTCTCAATGTATACCTATGTTCTGGAGGCGCTCGCCCGCTCGTTCGAGCCTGACGCCAAGGACGCTGTGATATTGGGGCTGGGTGCCGGCGCGGTACCGGCAAATTTCAAAAAAATCGGCATGGGTGTCGCCGTGGTCGAGATCAACCCATCAGCCCTCAAAGCCGCCACCGAGCATTTTGGCTTTGATCCGACCGGCATTGATGTCCATCTTGAAGACGCCCGCACTTTTGTCCGGCGATGTCAGGGCAATTTTGACATCGTCGTCGTCGATTTGTTTTTGGGTGATAATATTCCGGATTATCTGCTGACCAAGGAATTCTTTGCTGACGTCAGACGCTGTATTCGCGAAGGCGGCTCGCTCGTTATGAACGCTTTCTTTGACGACAATAATGAAAACAACAACAAGCGTCTGCTAGCAACCGTGGGCTCTGCTTTTCCCAAGCTATTTCTGGCTGGCATCGAGGGCGGCAATATATTTATTGTCGCCACAGCGGGAGCAACGCCTAAGAGACTCCTGGTGCCAACTTCGAAAATCCCCGCCAAAGTGGTTAATTTTGTGCGCCATGCCATGTCAAAAGCACGCCGCGTGCCGCCCCGGTTTTACAGCGATGCCAAGCCGGTTTCTGATGACCACAATATTTTCAGCGTGCTCTATGCCGACGCTAATATGCTCGAGCGCCAGTTTCTAGCCCGCGGCGTACCGGCAGATATTTTGGTTAACTAAGCCAAATCTTATTTGGGACGTCTGGGCGACATCAATAACGCTGTGCCGTCGATGACGACTTTATCGCCAACAGAGACCACCGTATCAAATTCAATCATTTGTTTTTCCGGGATCAGTTTGGTCGCCGTAACAACTGCCGTTACCGTGTCACCAAGAAAAACCGGTGCTTTAAATTTCAGCGATTGGTTGACATAAATCCAGCCTGGTCCCGGAAAATGATAGCCAAAAACCGCGGAGATAACGCCGGCCACCAGCATACCGTGACTAATGCGCTGACCGAAAATCGAGGTCGCGGCAAATTCGGCATCAACGTGAACCGGATTTTTATCACCCGACACCTCAGCAAAGGCATTAACGTCTGCTTCGCTGATGGTTTTGCTGAATTCACCAGACATGCCTTCAGCAATTTGATCAAAATAGCGCACCTTTGGCGCCGTGGCTTGGTCGTTCATTTCGTAGTTTCCTATTGAGTTTAATTAAGAGAATTCGCGTTGTTCAACTGTCCTTGGAGAGTTTGTCGAGACGGGCTTGCATGGCGGCCAAATCCTGGCGTAATTGATCCACTTCGGATGCTTCATCTTCACTTGCAGATTTTTCTGGCGCGGGCTCAGGTGAAGGTTGATCGTTTTGATCCGGAGCGGTAAAGGCTGCCATTGATTTTTGAAAGAGTTCCAGATTCTGCCGTCCGATGTCAGCCCATTTTTCCATCGCTTCATCGCCGTCGATCATCTGGTTAAACTGCTTGGTCATCTGTTCCTGATTTTCAGAGAAATAATTGATGCTCTGCTCAAGATAAGATGCCAGTTCCGGCGGCGTACCATCACCATACAATTTTATGATTTGCCGCAGATAATCGGCGGAAAACATGTTGTGGCCTTTATTTTCCTCTTCGGCAACGATCTGAGCCAGCACAGAAGCGGTCAAATCATCACCGGATTTGACGTCCTGAACCACAAAAGCAACCCCTTGTTTCACTAATTCATGCAAATCCGCCAAGGTGACAAAACTGCCCTCGGCCGTATTGTAAAGACGCCGATTGGCGTATTTCTTGATAATAATCGGGTCAGCAGCCTCAGTCATTTTTCATTTTTCCCCAGAATCTTAACGTTTTTACAGGTTTTCACCTTCAGTTACCCATAATGACGTAATTTAATGTTTTTGTATCGCAAAATATTTCTTTTTGCAATGCAAAATAATTATTGACAGAGAGGCCAGATTGGCCTATATATTTTGCAACGCAAAAGAAACACCTAGATTTAAGGATTAAGACAATGGCTACAAATAAAGCAAATAAAGTATCAAATCCCGCTGAAGAAGCAGTAACTGCTGCTCTTAAAGCAACTGAAGAATACACCGCCAAAGGCGTTGAAGCTGTCGAAGCTGCCATCGCCATGGGCGAAGATGCAGTAAAGGAAGGCATGGATAAAGCAGATGCTTTCGCTAAGGACCAAACTTCCGCTTTCCAATCCGGTTATACTCAGGCCGCTACTTATGCCGCTGATAATCTTGACGCTGCCTTTAATGCAGCAAAAGAAGCCAACCAGGGCTGGAACAACTATGCCCAGCAAGTGATGGATTACACTAAAAAAGCTTTTGCTGAGAATATGGTTGTGGCGGAAAAATTTGCTGCTGCAAAAACCCCTGAGGATTTTGCCAACCTGCAAAGTGAAGTTGCTAATAAAGCGGCTAACCGCCTTTCAGGCCAAGCCACTAAATTGAACGACATTGCGCAAAAATCTGCAGCAAAAACTGTTGAACCGCTTAAAGCTCAAGCCGAGAAAAATTTAAAAACTTTTTCCGCTTAAGTAACAAACTCCTCCCGGCCGATAGCTGGTCTATCGGTATAATATGCAGATGTGATTGAGAACAATCATGTTGATAAGTGTTTGACAAAAATATTAGGGCGTTGGACTTAGTGGTCCGACGCCCATTTTTTTGCGATAGAAAGGCCCCTCATGTCTAAGGCTGACGATACCAAAGGCAATGCTGCAGATTTTGCTGCCCAAGCGCAACAAATGGCGCAACAGATGGCAGATCAATATGCCAAACAATTCACCAATCAAATGGCCGGTCAGATGGCGAGCCAATTTACCGATCAATTTAACGCCAAAATGAGCGATTGGATGTCGGGCTGGCAAAATTTGGCAGGAGCCGATCAGGCAAATATGCAATCAGCCTTTGATCCCCAGAATATTGCTGAGAATTTCAAAATGCCGGAAATGCCGGATTTCAAGGACGCCATGAATTTGGGCGCCTTTGATTTCTCCGAAGCCGCTAAAGCTGCCGGCACGATGAAAGCATCTTCGATCCCGATGCCTGATCCGGCAAAAATGTTCACGGCTCAACTGGAGTTGATGCAGGATTACCAAAATCTCTGGCTCAACACGACCTCGCGGATGCTCGGCCAGGACGTCAAAGAACCGGAAATTGAACCCGCCAAGGATGATTTCCGCTTCAAGGATGCCGAATGGTCGGAAAGCCCGATTTTTAACTTCGTTATGCAGTCCTATCTGTTGAACACCAAATGGCTGCAATCGGTTATCGGCGACATCGATGGTTTGGACGAAGCCGGCAAAGCCAAAATTGATTTTTATACCCGCATGATCACTGAAGCCTTTGCGCCGACCAACAACGCCTTCACCAATCCCATGGTGGTGCGCGAGACTATGCAGACCAAAGGCCAAAACCTGGTCCAAGGCTTCGAGAACTACCTTGAAGACCTCAAGAACGGCCACGATATGATGCGGCCGCGCCAAACCGATCCGGACGCTTTTACCGTCGGCGAAGATCTTGCTACTGCCGAAGGTTCGGTGGTGTTTGAAACACCTTTTATGCAGCTCATCCAATTCGCGCCCAGCACCGAGAAAGTTTACAAAAAACCGCTGCTGATTGTGCCGCCGTGGATCAATAAATTCTATATTCTTGATCTCCGGGAAGACAATTCCTTCATTCGCTGGGCGGTTGCTAAAGGCTATACGGTCTTTGTCATTTCCTGGGTTAATCCGGATGAAAGCTTTGCCGAAAAAAGCTTCGATGATTATGTCGCGGGTGGGATTTTTGCTGCCCTTGAAGCGATTGAGCAAGCTACCGGTGAGAAACAGGTTACCACGATCGGCTATTGCATTGGCGGCACCCTCATGGCGGCCGTGCTGGCTTATATGGCGGCGACTGAAGATGACAGGATCTCGGCGGTGACGTTTTTTGCGGCCCAAGTTGATTTTGCCAAAGCCGGCGAGTTGCTGATATTCACCGATGAAGCACAAATCTCCATGCTTGAGCGTGAAGTGAAAGACATCGGCTATTTGGATGGCGCCAAAATGGCAGCAACCTTTAACGCGCTCCGCGCTAATGATCTGATTTGGTATTTTGTCATCAATAATTATCTCATGGGCAAAGAGCCGCCGGTGTTTGATCTGCTTTATTGGAATTCAGACTCAACCCGCTTTCCTTACCGCATGTTGTTCGAATATCTCAGAAATCTCTATCAGGAGAATTCTCTTTCCAAGCCGGGTGGCTTTGAGCTGATGGGCGAGCAGCTTGATCTCAGAAATATTAAAATTCCGACCTATATTCTCGCCAGTAAAGAGGATCATATTGCCCCCGCTGACTCGGTCTTTGAAGCGACCAAGCTTTATGCCGGTCAAAACCGCTTTGTCCTGGCTGGTTCCGGACATATCGCTGGCGTTATCAATCCGCCCAACAAAAATAAATACCAGTATTGGACCAACAGCTCCAAAAAAACTTACACCGAATTCAATGACTGGTTCGAGGATGCCACTGAGACCGCTGGTTCCTGGTGGCCCGATTGGCACAAATGGCTGTCCAAAAAATCCGGCGCCAAAGTTAAAGCGCGGAAACCCGGCAGCGGTAAGCTCAAAATAATTGAGGCGGCTCCCGGCAGCTATGTGAAGGTTAAAAGTTAGCGCTTTTTGCCGCTGGCCTTGCTGATACCTGTTTTCAGCCTAAATAAACCTTAGGCTCTTGCCATCGATAAGCGAGAACGTTAGGGTTCGAGCCAGATAATACGTCAGCTAATCGGGATCTATAGGCCTTCCATGCAATCTTTGCTTTTTCTCGTTGATCAGATCATCGGACTTTATATGTGGTGCCTCATCATCGTGGTGATTATGAGCTGGCTCACCTCATTTAATGTCATCAATACGCAAAATAGATTTGTCTATCAGGTCTATGATTTCCTCTATCGCATTACCGAGCCCGCTTTGCGCCCGATCCGGCGCTGGATTCCCGATCTCGGCGGCATTGATGTCTCGCCGGTGGTGCTTATCCTTTTGCTGGTTTTCGTCCGAAATTTACTGAAAGAATATGGCGGCAACCTCGTCTGAACCCGGCGATCTCCTGAGATTTGAGCAAGGTGCGATTCGCCTCGATCTCAAACTTACCCCCAAAGCTAAACAGACCGCGGT
>JABIIH010000024.1 GCA_018649245.1 Rhodospirillaceae bacterium
TTATGAAGGTGAAGAGCGCCGCAAAGAAAGCGAAGAACTGGAAAACGCAGGGTAATTCCTCTCCCAGCTTTAGTCTCCAAGCCACGACCGCTGGCTTTAGATACGATTAAATATGTGTATAATTATTGCTTCTAAAATTGGGGAGGTATTGATTATGGGTCTTGCAGTGATTGGAGCCGGTTTTGGCCGCACTGGAACGGAATCGATGAAGAATGCCTTAGAAATGCTTGGGCTTGGTCCCTGCCAGCATATGAAAGTTCTGCTGGCGGACCCAAAACAGGAAGCCTATTGGCGCCAAGTCCTCAAAGATGAGCAACAGGGTGGCCTGCCGGACTGGGATGAAGCGTATGCCGACTATAATTCCGGGGTCGACTGGCCGACCGCCTATTATTGGCGCCAGCTCGCTGACTTTTATCCTGAGGCGAAAATCCTGCTGACCCTTCGAGACGCCGAGAGCTGGTATCAAAGTACCGCGAATACGATATTGAAAGTTATCCAGAAACTATCCGATCCGGACTCCATCGGCCTCAAGATGATCAGCGAAGGTGTTTTTCATAACCGTCTCGAAGACCGCGACTACACCATCGCGCTTTATGAAAAACATAACGCCGAGGTGCGCGCTGCCTTTCCACCGGAGCGCTTGTTGGAGTACAATCTGGGAGATGGCTGGGAGCCGCTCTGCCGGTTCCTGGAATTGCCGGTACCTGCAGAACCCTATCCGCAAAGCAATGCCGGTGATGAGTTTCATGAATTTTTTGACCAAAGAGTTAACTAGTGGAGAACAGAGTTGAGCAATTATCCGAGCAATGAGCCGGTCCGGCTGACACTGGAAAACCAGCCGAGCAGCGAAGGCTCCTATAGTGATATCGGCGAGGCGCATCGTGAGGATGATGAATTTTGCGGCTTTGAAATTCTCGATAATTTTGAACGTTTTAATCAAACCAACGATATCTATACGCGGGGCCAGTGGGATTCCCGGATCAGATCAGAAAAAGTGCTCAATTGGTTCAAGGGCATGTTCAGGCCCGGCATCGGCGTCAAGAAAAGCGAAGGCTATCAAGCCCGCGATTTTGCCTTGAAGAACGCCGGCTGGATGGCGACCAATCTTATTATCGAGCGTAATCTAAAGTCTGACCGGGTTGATGGCTTCCTTGATTACATCCAGGAATTCGGACCGCCTCATACTGAAAAAATGGAGATTGAATCGGTTGAACAGATGACAGCCGAAGTGAAACATGCCTGTCTTACTTTTGGCGCCAGCGATGTCGGTATCACGGCCTATGATCCGAGATGGCATTATACTAAGAATTTCTCGACCAAAACCCTGTCTGAAAAAGAGTACGGCATCCCCGAAGACTTGCCCAACGTGATCGTGGTGCTAACCGAAATGGACCATGACGTCATCCGCACCTACCCCTCGGCAACCGCAGGCGTCACGGTCGGCAATGGCTATTCTCATGATTGTGCCATGACACTCTCAATCGCGACCTATATTCAGAACATGGGTTACCGCGCCATCGCGACGGTTAACGATACTTCCCAATGCATCCCGTATGCGATCCAGGCCGGGCTCGGTGAGTATGGCCGCAGTGGCATGCTGATCAATCCCAAATTCGGCCCCCGCATGCGGATTGGCCGCATCCATACTGATCTGCCGCTGGAGCACGATAAGCCAGTACGATTTGGCGTGCGTGAGTTTTGCGAAGTGTGCCGCCGCTGTTCTGACGGCTGCCCACCAAGCGCGATCCCGGACGGCCCGCCGCAGGACGAGATTATCAATCAGTCGAATATTGTCGGCATTAAAAAATGGACGGTCGATGCCGAGAAATGCTTCCAATTCTGGGTCAATCAGGGCACCGAGTGCGGCGTTTGCATACGGGACTGCCCCTACAACAAAGACCCGGCCAGCTGGCTGATCCAAAAATATCATCAAATGTGGCTGAAGTTGGCCGCCTCGCCGTTCAAAAAGCTCGCTCTATGGCTCGATATCAACCTTGGTTTCGGTGGCCGCTTGCGCCCCAATGACTATTGGGCACATAAATTGAAAAAATAAAATAAGCCGGCTCAAAGAGGGGGAACATGGATAAGCGCACCTTTGGACAAGTTCTGAACGCCAACATTAGCCATCACGGCAGCCGGGTGGCGATCATTGAGGATGCGGCCAGCTGGACCTACGCAGAATTCGGCGCCCGTGTTTATAAGCTGGCTAACATTTTGGGCGAGCTTGGTTTAGGGCCCGGCGACCGCTTTGCCATTCAGGCCAAAAACAGCCGGGCCTTTGAAGAATTGCGCTGGGCCGGCTTTGTCAGCGGTATCGTGCCGGTGGCGATCAACTGGCGGCTGGCTCCGCCGGAGATTAAGCATGTGCTTGAGGACTCTGGCTGCAATAGCATCTTTATCGATGAAGAGTTTGTCAGCCACTTCGAGAGCCCCGAACTGAGCCAATGGCAAGCTGGGCTGCAGCTCATGGGGCCGGATTTAGAGAGCCAAATAGAGCAGGCGCAAGCAGCTGAAACCAA
>JABIIH010000023.1 GCA_018649245.1 Rhodospirillaceae bacterium
CCGCCTGCGCCGGCTCATCCAGCACCAACAGATCAGGATCACGAAGTAAGGCGCGGGCCAGCAACACCCGCTGCATCTCGCCACCAGAAATATCGTGGATCGAGCTATCGACAATCGGCAACACGCCAACCTCATCAAGCACAGACTGCCGTTTACCTTTTGCTGTTTTTCCAGCCAGACCGATGAAGCGGCGGACGGTTAGCGGCAAATTGGTATCTACCGATAGGCGCTGCGGCATATAACCAATAACCGCCTCGGGATTGATATTGACCGTGCCTGCAGACACGCCTCTTAAGCCCAGCACGGCTTTGATCAGCGTTGTTTTGCCCGCCCCATTAGGCCCAATCAGGGTGACGATCTCGCCGACTGAAACCGTGAGATCAACATGATCAATAATCATGCGGCCATCAGCCTGGACGCTGACCCCTTGGGCATCGATTAGAAATTTCGACTTATCTAGCATTAATTTAACTGGCAATCAGGGCACAGCCCCGCCGCCTCCACCGTTCGGCTTTCAATGACAAAGCCTTGGTTGGAGGCTGAACTTTTCAAGAGCCGGTCAATTTTACTTTCTTCAAGCTCAACAGCATTGCCGCAATCGGTGCAGATCAGGAACATGCCATTGTGCGGCTGATTGGGATCAGGGTTTGGACAGCCGATAAAGGCATTCTGGCTTTGGATGCGATGAACAAGGCCCTGTTCGAGCAAAAAATCAATTGCCCGGTAGACAGTTGGGGGTGCCGCATTAGCGCGCTCTTCTTTGAGGACTTCAAGCAAAGAATAAGCGCCTATCGGCCGGTGGCTCGACCAAATCAACTCAAGCACCCGCCGCCTGATCTGCGTTAGCCGGGCACCGCGCTGGCTGCAGAGCTCGGCTGCCTTATCAAGGGCATCGACAATACAAAGGCGATGATCATGCGACCCCGTCGAGCCTGCCCAGTCGCGCTGTTTCGTCTTTTTAGAGGTAGCCATGATTAGTTCTGTCCAAGAGAGAAATGTTATGTTATATCATTTAATCACAAATGTTATACTATAACAATTATTAAAATTGGTATCAGGCGTGCTCCATTTATTATTTAGAATTACCGTTATTGCCCAACTGCTTGGGTTGCTGTTTGGCGGCCAAGCAGCGGCTGAGATAAAAGTAGTGACGACGATCAAACCGCTGCATTCCATCGTCAGCAATATTATGCAAGGCGTTGGCAAGCCGGCCTTACTAATGCGGTCTGCCGTTTCGCCCCATGATTACAAGCTGAAACCATCAGATTTACGAGCCCTTCATCAGGCTAAAATTATTTTTTGGGTTGGACCAGCTTTGGAAAACAGACTCGCCAAAGCGATTCAGCAACGCAGACCGGCAGCTAAGTTGGTAACTTTATTAAATTCAAAAGATCTGAAAATTGACAAAAACAGCCGGCGTGGGTCCACCGATCCTCACATTTGGCTCAGCCTACAAAATGCGCGCGCCATAGCCGCTATCGTTCAGCGTGGCTTGTCCGCAGAAGACCCTAACAATGCCGCTCTCTACCTCAGGAACTTTAAAATATTCGATCAGAGCTTGAAGCAATTACGCAGCGAAATAAGTTCCGGACTTTCGATTGTTCTCAAAGCACCCTTCATCGTCCACCACAATGGCTTGCTCCACTTTGAGAAGGAGTTTGGGCTCAATAATCGGGGAGCGATCTTGATCTCGCCGGAGCATCGCCCTGGCGCCAAACGCATCTCCGCCATTCGCCAGCTTATTAAAAATGAAAAAATTGTCTGTGTTTTTGGCGAACCTCAATATAATCAAAAATTACTTCAGACCATCACCGCTCACTCGGCGGCAAAGATTGGTGTTTTGGATTTGATAGGTGTTAACTTGTCGCCTGGACCTGATCTGTACATATCGCTGATGCGGAATTTGATGAAATCCTTTACCTCGTGCTTGCGGGACTAACTTGGGCAATACTTGACAGCGCAAGCTGAAAAGACGATTACCTAGCTATGAGTACGATTGAAAAAGCAACCATAGAACAAGCACTTGGCGCGTTGGCGTTTAACGATGACGGATTGATCCCGGCGATCGCCCAGCAGCACGACAGCGGTGAAGTGCTGATGATGGCTTGGATGAACCGGGACGCTGTCGCGGCGACCCTCGAAGAAGGCCGTGTGGTCTATTGGTCGCGCTCCCGTCAAGCTCTGTGGCGTAAAGGGGAAAGCTCGGGTCAGGTTCAAGCGCTCAAAGAAATGCGCTGGGATTGTGATAGTGACACCCTGCTCCTGCAAGTCGATCAGGATGGCGTCGCTTGTCACACCGGGCGGCATAATTGCTTTTTCAATGCAGTGCGCAACGGCAAGGTCGAAACCATCGCCGAAGTCGAGATTGATCCCAGCCAACTTTACGACAAGTAATTGCGGTGGCAAACCAGCTTAAAAATTGGCTCACCAAAGGGCTGGCTATTTCGGGCCTGATAATTTTCAGCGCGCAACCTGTCATGGCCAAAGACATATTGGTATTCGCTGCGGCCAGTCTTAGCCTGCCCTTACAGGAAATCGCCGATGCCCATGCAGCTAAAACCAGTCACCGTGTCCGCATTTCGCTAGCCGGTAGTGCTACCCTGGCACACCAAATTGCCAAAGGCGCACCAGCAGATATTTATATTTCCGCCAATCAAATCTGGATGGACTATTTAACTAAGAAATTGCCGGTGGTCGCCGCCAGCAGGCAGCATTTACTGTCCAACAAATTGGTGCTCATCACTTCCGCCAAAACCAGCCAGCCGGTGACTACCCTGACCACGCAAACCCTCGACAAATTATTGCAGAATGGCCGCTTGGCCGTTGCTGATCCGGACCATGTGCCAGCTGGTATATATGCCGTCCAAGCTCTCAAGCGGCTCAATTTGTGGCCAACGGCAAAAGACAAGCTCGCCCGCATGAATAATGTCCGGGCAGCCTTGGCAATGGTTGAGCGTGACGCCACGCCAGCCGGTATTGTCTATCAAACGGATGCCTTCAATAACTCGAAAGTGACGGTAATCTACAATTTCCCGGCTTCATCACATCAACGCATCAGCTATTGGGCAGCCCGCATCAGCCAGCAAAATGCCCCGACCGCCAAGGCGTTTTATGATTTTCTTTTGGGCCCAACGGCAAAAGCTGTTTTCAAACGCCATGGTTTTCTGGTGAACTAGGCAGATGTTTAGCCCGACACCACTTGAATTAGAGGCACTTTATCTCAGCCTCAAGGTCGCCTTCTGGAGCGTTTTGATTACGCTGCCCGTCGGCCTTCTATTTGCCTGGATCTTGGCGCGAAAGAAATTTTACGGCCATGCCTTGCTCAATAGCATTGTCCATCTGCCCTTGGTATTGCCTCCTGTGGTCATCGGCTTCTTTCTTTTAAGTTTACTGAAACGCCACGGACCGGTCGGAGAGTTTCTTCATGATGCCTTTGGTTTGACCGTCGCCTTTACCTGGCAAGGGGCCGCCATCGCCTCGGCAGTTATGGCCTTCCCGTTGATGGTCCGGGCCATCCGCCTCTCAATAGAAAATGTCGATACAGGCCTGGAGGCCGCAGCCCGCACTCTAGGCGCCTCCCCTTTCCGGGTTTTTTACTCCATAACCTTGCCGCTGATTTCACCCGGTATTTTAGCCGGTGTTATCCTGGCTTTTGCGCGCAGTCTTGGCGAGTTCGGCGCGACCATCACTTTCGTCTCGAATATACCTGGCGAGACCCGCACCCTGCCGCTGGCAATTTTCTCTCTCCTGCAAACACCGAGCGGTGATGCCGGCGCCCTCCGGCTGGTTGTGCTGTCCATTGTTCTGGCCTTGGCGGCGCTGCTGGTATCTGAATATCTAGCGGTTCGCGCTAAACACCGGATCGAGGGCTAAGTGATGCTGGAAATCTCCTTCAATCATAACTTCGCAGAGTTTCGGGTCGAGCTTGAATTTAAAGCCGAGGCCGGCAGCATTACCAGCTTGTTCGGGCGCTCGGGTACCGGCAAGACCTCCGTCATCAATATGATTGCCGGGCTGACCAAACCTGAAATTGGCTATGTCAAAGTCGGCAGCGACGTGCTGTTTGATTCCACCAAGGGCATCAACGTGCCGCCGGAGCAGCGCCAGCTGGGCTACATTTTTCAAGACAGCCGCTTGTTTCCCCATCTCAATGTCCGCAACAATCTGCTTTATGGCGCTAAATCCTCAGCGATCAATGGCCAGGAAATTACTTTTGACCGGGTGGTCGACGTGCTCGATATTGGCGCTCTGCTGGAGCGCAAGCCGACCAATCTTTCCGGCGGAGAGAAACAGCGGGTAGCCATCGGTCGTGCTTTGTTGTCGCAACCACGATTGCTGATGATGGATGAGCCCTTGGCCTCAATTGATGTGCAACTGCGCAGTGAAATCTTGCCGTTTATTGAAGAACTACGGGATACTTTCGGCTTAACGGTTATCTATGTCAGCCACGCCATCGAAGAAGTTATCCGACTCGCCGACAAAATGGTGCTGCTCACCAATGGCAGTAAGGCCGCAGAAGGTGATGTTGAAGAAATCATGAGCCGCCTTGACCTTCATCCACTGACCGGACGCTTCGATGCCGGCGCGGTGCTATCGACCAAAGTCGCCAGCTACGATCCGGAATATGATTTAGCCGAGCTCGCCTTCGAGGGTGGAAATCTTCGCGTGACCGGCGTCGACTTGCCGATGGGCACGCCTTTGCGGGCTCACATTCGTGCGCGCGATGTATCCTTGATGCTGGAACGCCCGGTAGGCACCAGTGTGCTTAATGTCTTCGAAGGTCGGATTATTGAAGTTGGTGACGAAGGCGGGCCGCAACTTGATCTCAAAATCGATATCGGCTCAGCCCTCTTGGCACGCGTGACCCGGAAATCCTTTAATGATCTTGATTTGTCAGTTGGTAAAACTGTTTTCGCCATGGTCAAGGCTGTCGCCTTTGATCGGCGGAGTCTGGGCGGCCAAATTGTTACCAAACGGCCAGATTCTATATAGAATTTCCCGTATCGGGATCCTTTCTTTTCTTAAACATTTCACCGATGGAGTTATTAAGCGGCTGAAAGCGCAACATATCGCGTGACGCCTGGGTAACATCGAAGTTGGTATTGGGGAGTTGATAATGCTGGCGCACCAAAGGCCAAACCCCTTCAGCGATTACCGTAGAGCGCACCGGGATGGCAATGCCTATATGACGGCAGAAATCAGCTAATAGATTTTGGTCTTCAAGCTCGGTTAATAAATCAAAGAGCCAGGCTTCATTATCTGATCTTTGATTTGTATCCGTCATTGCAATCTAGCCCAACCACTCGCTAACGACGTCTTCGGCGCCAATGCGCTTGCGCTCCTTAGGCGGCATGGTGGCCGTACCGATAAAGATAAAGCCATAAATTTCGACATCTTCTTTGTGACCAAGCAGATTCTTGACGTCCTTATGGTAGGCCGGCCATTCAGACAGCCATTGCGCTGAATAGCCCATCGCATGCGAAGCGTTGAGAATATTCTGACACATTGCGCCACCGGAAAGTATTTGCTCCCAGAGCGGAATTTTAGCCATTTTCTCTTCGTTCGGATAACAAGTGATCGCCAGCAGGATCGGCGCTGATTGCGGCCGCAACCGCCAATATTCAATCATCTCCTCGGTCGGGTTCTCGTCTTCCTTGGCAAACAGCTCAGCGTAAAGCGCGCCTAATTTCGCCTGCGCCTCTTTGCGGATGACTTGAATGCGCCACGGGCCACATCGCGAATGATCCGGCACCCGGAGCCCCACTTCAATGATGGTATTAAGTTCGTCTTCAGTTGGGCCGGGCTCGCCCAAATTGGCCGCCACGACCGAGCGCCGCGTGCGCAGAAATTCGATGATGGGATTTTCAGTTTTATCTAACATTTATAGTTCCACATGTTCCTGACAATAAGCAAAGCATATAGGAATTAGCAGAATTATAAAGACTTGAGGACCTCGGTTATTTGGTAATCCGACCACAACGTGAACAAGCAAATACCAATTTATCAGAGTTCCTTAAGCTACATTAAATTAATGAAGTGTAAAATATTCAAACTCCTTTACTTTTACGACTAATTGGAAATATCATAACCTGCAAGTAATCGGGACGAATTATGTTGAGTGAGGGGAACATGGCACTTAGTAAATCTGGAAACTACTTTATCTCAAAAACCTCGGTGGTTTTGCGGAAAACGGCAAGTCCAAAGGGCACGGCACTTAATCATTTGATCTTCGGTGATTGGTTGCGTTGGCGCGGCGAAACAAAGGGGGCCTGGCAAAAAGTACGTTGTCGCGGCAATGAAGGTTGGATCAAAACATCAGAATTTAACAATCAACGCATTCTCGAGATTAACTTCGTCGATATCGGTCAGGGTGACGGCGCACATATTGTAACTCCGGAAGACAAAGTCATTGTCATTGATGCCGGAAAAACCGAAAATATGTTCAGATTTCTGTCCTGGCGATACAACCTGCACAACCGCAAAGTTGCGGGTGTGGATGGTGTAAAAGCTTCTGACAGCGGGGCTAGAAAGCCGTTTAATATTGAACAGGCGGTAATTTCGCATCCCGATTTAGATCACTACTACGGGTTTAGAAATCTATTTGCCCACCCCAAATTGAAATTTGGTACGGTCTTTCACAACGGCATCGTTGAACGACCAGTCAGCAAAGCAGAAAAAAACTCGGTTAAAGGCAAAAAAAACATCAAATACTTTTCCGATCTTGGTTTGGCGGTGAAGGGCGATAACGGCAAATTTTACCTTTTGGATGTTGTCAATTCAAATAAGGCCATGAGAGATCTGGTTAAAGCTCATCCCAAGACTAGCAAGAAATATCTTTCAACGATGCGTGCCGCCGTCGACAATCCAGCCAATAAGGGACTCAAATTCAAAGCGTTATCAGCAAACGATAAACATCTCCCAGGATTTGACGGCACCGGACAGGTTACGATCGATATTCTTGGGCCTGTTACTGAAAAAGTGACACATGGTGGGAAAAACCATCAAGCACTGCGGAAAATCGGCAACGAAGGTGTAACCAAAAATGGCCATTCCGTTGTCTTCCAACTGAAAATCGGCAAGCTCAAAGTCATGCTTGGTGGTGATCTGAATACAGAATCGGAAGACTACCTGTTGCGTCACTATTGCGGCATTAACGAAGATACCTCACATCTGGAATCTGTGGTTTATGAGCTACGGGCAAAGGGCGACGATTTGACCGAGGATGAAAAGGGTGAATTGCAGGTCGCGGAAAGCTCTCTCGCCGCCATTGTCAGCAAAGGCCGTCAAACCTTTCAAGTTGATGTAGCCAAAGCCTGTCATCATGGCAGCCACCATTTTTCGGAGACTTTCCTGAAGGCCATCAATGCAATCGCTGTGGTCATTTCTAGCGGCGACGCTGAAGCCTACTCGCATCCGAGACCTGACGCCCTTGGCGCATTTGGTAAATATGGCCGTGGCCACCGACCGTTGCTTTTTAGTACTGAAATAGCCCGCAGCACACGCGAATTCACACCCGTATTCAAATTTTATGAACGCATCAAAAAATTCGAGGCCGACTTAAAATCTGCTCAAAGCAAGCGCGAAAAAGCCCGTCTCCAAAAGGAGATCGAGCAGGAAAAGAGCAGAAATGTTGCTGTCTACGGCATGATTACCTTACGCACAGATGGTGACACGGTGATCATCGCTCAGAAAATTGAAGAACCCAGCGGCAAAGATCGTAAATGGGACATACAAGAGCTCGCATTTAACAACGCCCGGGGTGAGTTTGAATATAAAGATCGAACAAAATCACATTGACCTGCGTCAGCTAAAGACTTGGCGAAGGCTGGTGACCCCGACAGGATTCGAACCTGTGACCGCCGGATTAGAAATCCGGTGCTCTATCCAGCTGAGCTACGGGGCCGTATGAGGTGTGGACTATCTTACTTTATCATAGCGGAAGTTGTCCGCATAAGATTTTGGGCGCTGGCGGCGTTTCTTCGGTTCTTGCACACTATAGGGAATACTGTTGCGCTCAGCATAAGCAATCGCGTCATCTTTGTTTTCAAATTTTAATTTAAGCTGACCACGCATATCACCTGAGCCAACCCAGCCCATAAGCTCATCATTGCGCTTGGCTTCTTCCGGCTCATACTCAACAACCCACTTACGGGTATTGGCCTGGCCCGATTGCAGAGCGTTTTTCGACGGTTGATATATGCGCGCTTCCATTAGCTATCCCTTTGTTGCGTAGCCATCAATTATTTAGATAGGCGGTGTTGGCTCTAGTTTAAACTATTATCGGCCAATTTTATAACGGACTTTAAGGGTTGTAAATGATCACTAAATGGTCGGGGAGAGAGGATTCGAACCTCCGACCCCCTGGTCCCAAACCAGGTGCGCTACCAGACTGCGCCACTCCCCGATACCAATTAGGAAGCGGGGTTTTGCCCTTTCAGGTGGTCTCTGTCAATATCGAAAGTGATGAATGCTCCAGATATAAACCCGAAAGCAATAAATACCGATGAGTGACGCCTTCAAAGAGCTATTAAAAGGCATGAACGATCACGAAATTAATGGGCTCGATTCGTCGACATTGGATGATGAGGCGCGTGAGGCACTTCTGATCGAAGTTGCCAATCGCAATCGCGCCAATGAAATGCATGAAATCGAAGAAGCCATCGCACGCGGCTCCTCGGTCCAACAAGGCAATACTGCGCCGCGAAAATTTGTGATTGGCTTTATAATAATAGCCGGAATCACCATTGCGGTTTGGTTGTTGATCTAATTGGGTAAGTTTTCTAGCTTAGAGTAGCCTAATCTGAACATGAGTAATTAAATGCCCCAAACAGCATCAGTAACCTATATCGGTAAAATAATAACGCCCTACCAAAACACAGACCAATGTCCCGGACAGGCCAGACCGGAAAACGGCACCTGTCAAATTGTCGTCAATGAAGAGTTTGCCCCAGCCATTCAGGGACTAAAGATCGGCGGTCACATTCAAGTCCTGTATTGGTTTAACCAGGCTGATAGAACTGCATTGCAGCGTATTCCCAAATGGTCCAAGAATAATGAGATGCGTGGGGTATTTTCCATTCGCTCGCCGATGCGGCCCAATCCGATCGCCTTAAGCACTGTCGAGATTTTTGCCATCGACGAAAACATCCTGACCGTAACGTCGATGGATTGCATCGACGGCACGCCTCTGCTGGATATCAAGCCCTATATCAATCAATTGGAAAAATAACCCGGTTCTACTTTTTAACTTTCAAGACGGAGCCGCCGTATTCGGTGCGCTCGATTAGCGGGTAACCGGCATCGTCCCGGATACGGAAGGTGATGTCGCCATCATTGTCGGTGATGACCGGTTCAACGATAACAATTTCATCCTTTAAGGTGTTTTCGATAAGTTCATCAACGCTTTTGGAAAGGGCGAGCTTACCGAGGTTAGCCCGGGTCGCAAAAACCACGACCTTGCGGCCTTCATCGCCATCAGCAATCGCGTCCGTGGGTGTGGTCCATAGCGAATCCGTGGACTCGATATCGTCATGGCTAGCAATTTGATCCCGAGGCACTCGTGCTAAAAAGAAAAAAGTATCAAAACGTTTGGGGAAGTATGTTGGCGTCACCCAACGGGCAAAAACAATCATTTGATCACAGGCCAGCGTGAGACCTTCCGCCTGAACAATTTCCGCTAGCGTGATCTCACCACCGTGCAAAGCTTCCCGGTATTGCTGCGCTAGTTCGGTGCCCCGTTCACCACTTAAAGAGTCAGCTGTTTCATTGTCACGGGCCAGCAACACACCAGCCTCTTCGAATGTTTCCCTGATACCACAAATGCGAAACGCGAGATCTTCATCCGTCAGCACACCTGTTGGCCCTTTTTGACCGCGGCAGGCTGCCAATAAAGCTTCGTCACTGTCTTCCGGATCCAGTTTACCACCAGGGAACACCAGTGCGCCGCCAGCAAATTTAATTTTGTGATGGCGTGTCACCATAAAGATTTCAAAATCATCTTCGATATCTTTGACGAGCAAAACAGTGGCAGAGGGAATGATCGGAGTATCAGGTGTAGAATTCATTTAAAGCTCATTTTTGGTGGTTGGTTATTCAGCAATTTGAAAGCCGCGCGTAAATGGCAAAGTAAATCTAAAATCGGCTCCTTCAGCAGCTTTTTCAAACCATATTTTACCACCAAAATGTTCGACGATCTGACGGCTAATCGGCAAGCCGAGGCCGGTACCGCGCGGCTTACTGGTGAGGGTATTACCCACTTGCTGAAATTTCTCAAAAATCATTTCTTCCACACCATCCGGCACTCCGGGTCCATTGTCGACGACCCGCACCAGCAAAGTATCGCCATCTGCTTCAACTGCAATTTTGACAACTGGCTCCGGGCCACTGCAAAACTTGACGGCGTTGGAAAGCAGATTAACAACTACTTGGATTAAACGATCCCGGTCGGCAAAAACATGAGGCAAATTATCTGGTAACTTTAAATCCAGGGCGATTGACTTATCGGCCATCAAACTACTCATCGCCACCAGCGCTTCTTCGATGGCTTCCCCGGCATCCACCTCTGACATTTCCCAGTCCATACTCCCGGCCTCCATTTTAGCGAGGTCAAGAATTTGGTTGATCAGCCGGGTCAGCCGTTCACTTTCACTGATAATTACGCTGAGGAATTGCTTGCGCTGGGCCAGATCAATTTCCGGCTTATCAAACAATATCTCACCAAACGACCGGATGGAGGTTAACGGTGTCCGCAATTCATGACTGATGGTCGAGAGGAAATCATCTTTCAAGCGATCCAGCTCTTGCAATTGCTCATTCGCTTTACGCAGATTGTCACTGGCAATCTCAAGCTCGCTCGATTTTTGCTCCAGTCGGTGGCTGTATTCAATGACTTCTGAAGTCTCATCCAGTATCTGCAAGACTTCATCAAGACTAACAATGTCGCCTTTGACAACTGAGGCAACCAGTACGCGAGCCGAAGCAGAACCAATGGCGCCTGCCAGCAACCGTTCAGCAACGCCGACAAACTCGGCATCAACCGCCATCAGATCATCAAGGTCCAAGCCTCTAATTCGCGCGTGATCTTTGAAGGCCTGCTCGGTCCGGTACGGCCCAACGAAACGATAAAGTAAATCACGTAAATCATCGACGGCAGCTGCACCTTGCCACAAATTGGAACGTCCGGCGGTACCGGAATATTTTTCAGCATCGACAAAAATAGCTGCTTGAATGCGTTCAATCGCCGATTGCTCAGTATTTACCGAAACCCAAATGTAAGAGCCGATATTAACCACCATGCTCCAAAACAAGGAGTGGGAAATATTGTCCATACCGGTAAGCCCGAGAAACTCATAGGGTTTCAACAATTCAATTCCAAACGGGCCACTTTCAATGAAACTTTGCTGCAACCAGCCAGACAGCGCAAATGACGGCAGGAGCAAAGTATAAATCCAAACCACAAAACCTAGGCCCAAGCCGGCAAAAGCCCCCTGCGCGGTGGCCCCTTTCCAGAAGATGCCGCCGATAATGGCTGGTGCAAATTGTGCCGCAGCAGCAAAGGACAGCAAGCCGATGGTCACCAACGTGTAAGATTCACCAATAAAGACAAAATAGCCGTAGCTCAGCAACATTACAAAAATGCAGCTAAAACGCCGGAGATTAAGCACCAGCGAGGTTAAATCACCGCGTTCGTTAAGGCGCAGCCACACCATCCGCAATAAAGCCGGCATCAGAACTTCGTTACAAATCATGGTCGACAAGGCGATGGCTGAAATGATGGCCATGCCGGTGGCTGCCGAAAGACCACCAATAAAGGCCAATAAGGCGAGACCTTCGTTTTTTGTCGACATCGGTAAGGTCAAGACGAAGGTGTCGGGATCAACATTGCCGGCTGGGAACTGCAATAAGCCACCAACCGCAATAGGTAGCACGAAAATATTGATCAACAACAGATAGAGCGGGAACATCCAAACCGCTTTACCAAGATGATCAGTGCCGACATTTTCAACGATGGTGATGTGAAACTGCCGCGGCAGACAAAGGATCGCCGCCATCGAGAGGATCGTCAAAGTCACCCATTGTGCGTAATTTGAAGATGGCGAGATTGTGAAGAGTTTTTTCAGCTCAGGCTTGGCAGCCGCTTTCATAAACAAATCACCAAAACCATCATACAAGCCAAAGGTGACAAACAGACCAACCGACACAAAGGCAATTAATTTGACGATAGACTCAAAGGCAACCGCGGCGACAACACCTTCATGATGCTCACTTGGATCAAGATGGCGGGTGCCAAACAATATGGCGAAAACAGCCATGGCCATAGCAACGATAAAAGCCGTAAACGAAACCACCGGCATTCCGCTATCTGCTTTCGGCATGACGATCTCGGGATATTCCAGTAATACCGTCAAACTCGTCGACAGAGCTTTTAGCTGCAGTGAAATATACGGTGTGATGCCAACCACTGCGATGAGCGTGACCAAGCCGCCAATCGCCGTACTTTTGCCATAGCGGGAAGCAATAAAATCGGCAATCGAAGTTATGCCGTTGGCTTTACTGATGCGCAGAATTTTTTGTAACAGGAACCACCAGGCGACAAACATCAAGGTCGGCCCAAGATAGATGGTGATAAAAATCAAACCATCGGCGGCAGCCCGGCCGACACTGCCGTAAAATGTCCAGGATGTCGCGTAAACCGCAATCGAAAGAGAATAAATATAGGGATTGTTGATAATACCCCGCCCGGCATCGGCTCTCTTGTCGCCATAATAAGCGATTGCAAACAGCAATCCAATATAGCCAAACGAGGCCAGAATAATGAACCAGCCGCTAAGCATCAGTATCACTTCCGGCTTCGCGCTCTTTCGCTAACAGCTGCTCCGCCGATAATTTTTTAGCCAGATAGGCATTGAGGCCAATGACGAGTGCCCAGGCGACGAACAAATACAAAAACAACATCGGCACCCCAAAGATCAGCCGGGTTGAGTTAAATATCGACATGATCGGAGGATTGAATAAAAGGGCTGCTAAGATAATTAATGCGCCGTATCGCTCGGTAATTTTTTTGGCCATATCCGCTAGTTTCAGGTGACAGCGAGTTCTTTAGAAACTTCAACCACGCGCTCAACGAGTTCCCGCGTGGAGAAAGGTTTGGTGATATAATCATCGGCACCAAGCGCCAGTCCTTTTTCCCGATCCAAATCGCGCCCCTTCGCTGTCAGCATTAATATTCGAATATCCTGCCAATCGGCATTTGCCTTAATTGCTTCACAGACTGAATAGCCGTCTCGGTCCGGCAGCATAACATCAAGCAAGATAATATTGGGTGGCGATTGGTTGACCTCTTTGAGCGCACTATTGCCATCACTGGCGACGCGAACGTCAAAGCCCGCACCCTCCATAAGAAACTTTACCGAGAGCACAATATTCGGCTCATCTTCAACTATCAGTACCGAGTGGTTCATTCTTGCGTCCCTATTGGCACATTATTATTTGCGCCGATGAAGTCCCTTTGTTCAGCACGAGTGTAGCTGGTCACACATCAAAAGTCATCGCTTAGGAAAAGGATCCTTTTAACAATTAAAGCGATCAGAAATTTACAGACTTTACAGAATCGGAATTAATAGCGGTAAATAATTACCAAAAAAGTTTAATATTTTCAAAAACTTGTCTCGGCTTTTTAAAATTTGTATGGTATTTACAATAGTACTTTCGAACAATTGAATTATTCCTCAGTGGTTCAAAGTATTATTATGTGAGTAGGGAAACCTACAAACTCTGAGTTAAAGAGTAAGATTCTTGTTGGGCGTTAATCTGGTTTTGATTTTGTTGGTCCTGGTCAAAATCAGATGCAGCCTCAGAGGCGTATTCTTTAATTAAGTGGCGAAGCGCAGTTTCCTGAGCAATCTAACAGGCGCTTCGCCACTTTTACTTTCCGCCTAAATTTACTCCGCAGCAGACGCCGCTTTTTCCTCGGCCGATGAATGCAAAATAGATTGGAAGGCGCGTTGGCCGCAATTGTCACGCTCGCAAATCCGGCATGAGGTACCGGCCGGCACAACCAAACTGGCTTCGTTTAAATCCAAACCATCGGCATAAACCAATTCTCCAGCATTTGAAACCTCACAACCAATGGCGACGGCATAATGGCTACGCGGGGCATTAAACCCAGTGCCGGGTTTCACCAAAGCACGAGCAATGCTGAGAAAAACACCGCCATCGGTCATGCGTATAACTTGGACGTTCATAGCCTCAGGCGTTAAAAAAGCATGATGCACATTCCAGCGCGGGCAGACGCCGCCGTAGCGCGGTATGCGCACACCTGAGCCATCGTATCGTTTAGATATATTTCCAGCGATATCAACCCGGATAAAATGAAAAGCCACGCCTTCCGACCCAGCCTTATTAAGCGTCGCCAGTCGGTGACAGACCTGCTCGAAACTGCCAGCGAACTGGTTTTGCAGCTGCTCGATATCGTAACGCAGAGATTGCGCGGCTGAGTGAAACTCATCATAGGGCAACAATACAGCGCCCGCAAAGTAGCGCGCCAAGGTATCCCGGCACATTTCACGCGAGGCATCACTTGTTAATGGCGCGGCCAACACTAACTCTTCAATAATATTTTTGCAGTAAGAACGACCAATTATTTGCGCTGTTTGGAAAATCAACGAATTTCTTGGCAGACTGTTCGACAGATGGAGAATTCGTTTTTCCTTGTCGTAATTGACTAGACCATATTTCTCGCGTTCGCGGCCGATATCGATCGTAATATCCAGCTCATGGGAAGCGAAATGGATCAATTTTTGCAGGCGGTCATAACTGCCGAACTGGGCGTCGCCGACAAGATTATCCGCCGCAATTTCGATACTTTCAAAGTAGTTGCTATGAAGCTGAATGAAATCGTTAATCTCATCAAGCGGCGGGCGTGTGCCGACCGCCCGATTGACGCCTTCAGCTGAAACGAAACTCATAAGATCGTCGATATTCTTCGACAAACTCTCGCTCTCTTTAACAATAATGCCGAGAAAACGTTGACGTTCTTCCGGTGAGATATTCTCATTATCATGAAGAATTTCAGAAAATGACCGGATTGAAGTCAGCACGGTGCGGAGTTCATGGGACGAGGCGGCATATAAACTATCTTCGGAAAGCCGCTCACTCAAAGATTGAATATCCTCACGCGCCCGCTGATAGGCACGATATACTTTCAATATTGTCTGGCTGGCGATGGGCGACTGAGAGACTAATTCGTTGAGATCATCCGGCGTTAAATCGCTACCTAGCGCCCCTTGTGAAAACAGGGGATCCCCTAAAATTTCCAATAATTCAGCCAGAATTATCGATTCGTCATCTTGCGATAAAGTCTGTAAATCGACGTTTAAAACTTCACCGAGCTTAAACAATAGCGGCACGGTAACCGCCCTCTGGTTGTGTTCGATGAGATTTAAATAACTTGCAGAGATCATTAATCGCTGCGCCAATTGAGCTTGAGTTAGCTCACTTTCGCGCCGTAATCTGCGGATTTTTGCCCCGAGCCTCGGTTTGCGCGCCACGCTCCCTCCTCTTTAGTAAATTTTCAACTTTACAACTTTACAATATCATATTGTGCTAAATTTACAAGAAAAGCCCCTAAACACCAATAGCTTATTGACCGATTTACCTACTCTATGTGCTTATTGCACGGTTAAATCGGTGTGTTCTATCTCATAATTGCGCCGATATTTTGGAGAGTGCTTTACAAACTTCTAAAAGGAGGGGTTAAGAGTGAGTGCAAAAGTAGTCTGGCTATTTGCATTTGTCGCGCTGTATTGGGCCTATTGTATCTTCTGGGGCATCAAATCAGCACGCATGGCAAAAACGGCAGGTGATTATTTTATCGCCGGTCGTCAAATCTCGATGTGGGTGTTCGTCCTTGCGGCGACAGCAACATCGTTTTCTGGTTGGACGTTTATGGGTCATCCGGGTCTCGTCTATCGTGACGGGTTCCAGTATGCCTATGCGTCTTTCTACACAATAACCATCCCGTTCACCGGTGTGATGTTCTTGAAACGCCAGTGGATGCTGGGTAAACGGTTCGGCTATGTGACGCCGGGTGAGATGCTTTCGGATTATTTCCAAGGCGATGGTATTCGTATCCTCACCGTGCTCGTGGCATTGCTGTTCTCGATCCCATATCTGGGCGTGCAACTTGGTGCTTCTGGCTTCTTGTTCAACGTTCTGACCGATGGTTTGGTTTCGGTTAACATTGGCATGTGGGTGCTGTCACTTGTGGTGCTGATCTATGTGGGTACCGGCGGTCTTCGCGCCGTGGCTTATGTGGATACGCTGCAATGTATCCTGTTGGCTTCGGGTATTATCATCGTCGGCTTTATTGCTCTTAATGCGGCCGGTGGTTGGGATGCCTTGAATGCCGGCTTTGCCAAACTTGGTGCTTCCGATGTTGGTAAATGGGGAACCACAAAAGGATTTGGCGGAGGCGACTACAATGCCTATTTCGCTATTCCTGGTGTCATTCAGTTTACGGCCGGCTTGGGTAAAGCTACCCCGGTTGGTGGTCTCTGGACTGGTGTCATGGTTCTGACCTATATGTTTGCGCTCATGGGCATTCAATCCGCTCCAGCGTTTACTATGTGGGCCTTCGGTAACAAAGATCCGAAACCATTTGCAATCCAGCAAGTTTGGGCATCTTCGTTTGGTATTGGCTTGATCCTGTTCTTCTTCACGGCCTTCCAAGGCATGGGCGCGCATCTGCTTGGTGCTAACCCAGCAGTGACGGCTGCAGGATTAGGTATTAACGATATATTGTCTGCCGGAATTGCCAAAAAACCGGACTCAATCGTACCGCACTATATCAATACAATCTCTGATACAGCTCCATGGCTCGTCGGCCTCCTCGCCGTTTGTGCCCTGGCAGCTATGCAGTCTACCGGCGCAGCTTATATGTCTACTGCCGGCGGTATGCTGACACGTGATTTGTATAAACGGTACTTGAACCCAACCGCTTCCCACGAAGAGCAAAAAATGTGGGGTCGTATTGGTGTTGCCTTCATCGTTATTTCAGCGCTGTTGGTGGCTACCTTCTCACGCGACGCCCTGGTGCTACTCGGTGGACTTGCGGTGGCGTTCGGCTTCCAAATGTGGCCAAGCTTGGCTGCTGTGACTTGGTTCCCATGGATCACCCGTCAGGGTGCGACCTGGGGTCTGGCAGCAGGCTTGTTGGCTGTGATCTTTACGGAAACCATTGGTCAAACACTCACCGGCGGATCATTGCCGTGGGGTCGCTGGCCTTGGACCATGCATTCAGCAGGTTGGGGAATTTTCTTCAATCTTCTCGTTTGTATTCCAATTTCCGCCATGACACAGGAAGACGAAGCTCGCTCACATCGTATGAAGTATCACAACTTCCTGCGTGAACATGCTTCCTTGTCGCCAGAGAAAAAAGGTCTGGTGCCATGGGCATGGGCAGCTGCAATCGCCTGGTTGTTCTTTGGTGTTGGCCCTGGTGCTGTTATCGGCAACGACATATTCGGTGCGCCGAATGCTGGCGTCGATGGCTGGACCTTTGGTATTCCGTCAATTTGGGCTTGGCAAATCCTCTTCTGGTTACTTGGTGTAGCCATGATGTGGTTCCTCGCCTTCAAGATGGAAATGTCAACGATGCCTGATAAAGAGGTCGAAGCATTGGTAGAAGATATCGGTGACGTCGCTCCACAGGCTGGAGAATAACACTCCATAAATAGAGATTGGGAGAAGGGCCGAGTTAATAACTTGTCCCTTCTCCCTTTTTCTTGTCTAAATCATTTGAATAATAATTATCTAAAGAGACCAAAATGGCTGCATTATTTACTGCCGAGTATCAGTGGTTATGGACCATCGTCCTGGGGCTCGCCCTATTCTTCCCCGTGCGCAGCTTAATCTGGTCATTGGCGGTAAGGCGGGCGATAAAAAAAGAAGGTGGTGTAACCGACGAGCAGCGTCTAATTCTTAAAAAACGCTCTGCCATGACTTCTATCTTGCTGTGTTTTGTGTTTTCCTATTTTTACACCGCCAGCTTACTTACCAGCTAATTTCAAGATCAATCGAGGACGGAAATGAATCCG
>JABIIH010000282.1 GCA_018649245.1 Rhodospirillaceae bacterium
AATATTCAACTAACCGAATCTGCTTCGCCTTGTTTAATCGGCTCTTTCTCATACCGCCCATAATAACACCTAAATCGTGTTAGCTGGGTCAGCCCCAAGTTCTATTGTTTGAACAATTATAAGCCGTTAAGATTTGTGAGACGTGCCTAATTTTGGCTATTTTTGCTGCGTAAGCTATCGGGATGAAAATTCAGTTGATGAAAAAAATATTGCTAATTCTAGGCATGTTGGCCGTTGGCACGGGTTCTGCCAGCGCTGAAACCGGCTTTCTTGGTCTCGAAGTTCAAGGCTTCGATAAAAAAGTCGCTAAAATCCTGGGCCAGATCGATCAAAATGGTGTTTTGGTTAAAAATGTCGCCATTGGTGAAGCCGGCGCCATTGCCGGTTTCCGGCGTGGTGATTTGATCATTGAATTTAATCGCCAGAAAATTAGTAATTTTGATGCGCTTTTAAAAGTAGTCATAAAAACCAAGCCGGGGCAGAAAATTCCGGTGACGGTGAAACGCAATGGCCGCACGGTTAAATTGATACTGCAATCGGGCAGGCGTCCTGCTTCGTGGAAAGTCGCCAATGGGTCGTTCGCCAATTATCCTGATATCGGCATCACTGTTTCCGCCATTACCAAAAAAGTGCGAGAGCGCTTTGCGTTGCGCTGGGACTCGATTGGTGTCGTCGTCACCTTGGTCGACAGTAAAAGTAAAGTTGTCGCCACCGGCCTAAAACCCGGTGACGTGATCGTGCAGGCTAATCTTAAAGAAATTTGGCAACCTAAGCAGCTGACCAAAATTATTACTGCGGCGAAAAATAGTGAAAAAGCTGAAATTTTAATTTTGATCGAAAGCCCGCATGGCCTGCGCTATTCGCTGCTGCCGCTTAACAAATAGCAAATAAAGTAGAGTCTAACCTTTGCGTGCCTGGGCGACGAGGTTCTTAAACGTCGCCATATCAGCTGCGCCCGGATAAATTTGATTACCGATGATAAATCCCGGTGTGCCGGTGATACCCAAACGTTGGGCGAGCGCACGATTACCGTTAATAATCTGGCTGATCTTGGCCGAGCTCATATCTTTTTTTAGCTGTTCTGTGTTGAGGCCGAGACTTTTAGCCATCCGCATGATCCGGCTTTCCGTAAAACCGCCGCGTGACTTAATAAACTCGGTATGCAGTTGAACATATTTTGATTTATCCTGGCGCCAAGCCGCCAAGGCGGCGCGGGCAGCGAGCTCTGATTGTGGCGATAGAATCGGAAATTCTTTGAAGACATAGCGGATGTTTTTATCTTCTTCGAGGAGTTTTTTAACGATTGGAAAAACCCGTTTACAAAAACTGCAATTATAGTCGAAAAACTCGACAATCGTGACATCGCCTTTGGGATTGCCGCCAACCGGCGAAGTCGGGTCATTAAATATCATCTCCCGATAGGTAACGAGATTTTTACGGCCACGTTGTTGTTCTTGCTGGCGGTCCCGTGCCTGCATATTGCGAATCGACTCGATGATAATTTCCGGATTGTTGCGCAGGTATTCTCCGATAATTCTCTCAATTTCTTTTTTTTGCGACCCATTAAACGGCGTGCTCTGGTTTGAAATTTTAGGTGTCGTTGAGCTTTGCGCCTGGACTTTGACGGTCAGGCCCAGCGATACGGCCAGCAAACAGATGCCGGAAATTGCCATGAGCAATAAAGTGCGCTTTTTCATAAAATTTTACCTGTGTTCCAATCTCTCACCCTTTTCTCTACAAGAGAGATAGTGGGCATTGCACGCACATTCGGAGCAATTCACGCAAATGTAATAGATTGCGGCCATTATTTTGACAGCACAAAATCTGCGAAGGCGGCGCTGGTCGGTAATATACTTTTGCGGGTGGCAAAGCCGGCAAACATAATTTTTACCTTCTGAAACTCGTCTTTTGGCCACAGGCGTTTATAGAGCCGGGCGAGATCAATATTCTCGGCCTGCCACTTATCCGTCTTATCAATGCCGCCCCGGGCAATGTATTTTGGCAATTTGGTGGTGTGGTCAATGGTGCCGCGCAGCAACCCATTGCGATGCCAAATGATCGAAATAGCACGATCAAATGGCGGCGTTATCTTACCTAAATAAACCAATGGCTGGCTGCCCCAACTTCCGCTTTTAGGATCGCCGCCATGAAAGCCGATAATCAGGCGAATAGGATATTCGTTACCTTGAAAGGAAGGTACATTCCACGACCAGCTTAAAAACGGTGCTGCCAGCAAACTGGCTCGCGTACGTTTGGCAAAAACATAGTTCTGCGAGCCTGTGGATATATTCAGAGCCGGTGAGCCATCAATACGCTCAATTCTGAGATGGTTCGCCATAAAGGATTTTTTTTTCATGCCGTCTACAAACCATTCGGCTGGCAAATTGATTTTATTTAAAGCGGAAGTCGGGCCGAATATTTCGAGATAGCCCTCTGGGCTAATGCTCTTGGTGGGAATAGCGCAGCCCGACACCAATAAGGTGAGAGCTAATCCAATTCGTATGGTGAAATTGGCTGGCATGCCACTCCTGCACTATTTCTTATTCTTCATGTTTCCCTGGGCTGCGGAAATGATATCCTCTGCACGCAACCAATCAGGTGAGCCGCGCTTTAGCAGTTTTTTTGCCCGCTCAGCGATCCCAATTGCATCGCGGAAACGGCCCTGCAAAATAGCTTCTTCTGCCAAGGCCCGGGAGCTTTTACCCATTTTGCCGAGTCTGCCATAAGCAATGCCAAGCTGGCGCCAGACCGATGGCCGCTCCGCATCACGATCAACCGAATAGAGTAAATTTTCAACAGCTTGCGTGAGCAGATTCCGGTTATTGGGATCAACACCGGACATTTCGATTTGGGCATGAGCCAATTGGGCTTTTAATATTGCCGATCTTGGCAGCAGATCTACGGATTTTTGATAAGACGGCAGCGCCAGTTCAAGTTTGCCATTTTCAAAATATATTTGCCCCTTCAGTTCATGAAAATAAGCATCATCGGGAAATTTGGCGATTAGGCCATCAATCAGGCCAATTGCTTTTTTAAGATTGGGCTGCCGGTAATAGGCAATGGCCCGGGCATATTGGCCATCCAAGGTGACGCTGTTTTCAGGATAGGCTTGCAACGTCCGCGCCAAACCTTGGGTGAAACCGATCAATTTTGCTTTCATGCGGGCGTGGTTCACACGCGCAGTATTTGAGACCGGTTTGTCAGCCAAGCGCGATTTTTCGAGATGGTGACGAAGCGAATCAATTCGGTCTCTGGTTAGTGGATGGGTACGCACATAAGGGTCTTGGTTGCGGGCACTTAATAATTCTTGATCTTCCAGCACTTCCATAAATTCGAGTAGTCCTTGAGCCGATTGCCCGGTGTGATCTAAAAACCGTAAGCCGGCTCGATCAGCAGCAGATTCCTGGGTGCGGCTGAAACTCAGATATTGCTTTACGCCAATTTGGCCACCTAATTGTATGGCGGCTGCGCCAGCGTCGGGACGTCCTGCGATAATCGCGGCGCCACCCAGCAGATAGCCCAGCAACACCGCTGCCGAGACATCTTTTTGAGCGGTTGCCGCTTTAATAAGGTGACCGCCGGAAATATGACCTATTTCATGGGCCAGCACACCAATGATCTGGCCGGCATTTTGGCTTTTCATAATGAGGCCGGTGTTGATAAAAAGTTGCTGACCACCGGCAACGAATGCATTGAGCGTGTTGTCATTTACGATATGAATGCGTATGGATGATGGTTCAAGCCCAGCAGCTTCTAGTAGTGGCGTTGCAAAGCTGCGAATGGTATTTTCAATCTCAGCGTCGCGGATCATTGAAATGCCTTTGGCCTCGGCGCGGGCAGGCAAAAAGTTGGAAACAAACCCAAGCATAGGGATGAGCAAAGAGAAGACGAACAGGTAAATGCGGTACTTCAATATTTTAACCTCATATCTGCGCTTTCATTTTAATAAAGCGTACAAGCAAGGTAGTTCTCGTAAACCCCGGCGTCAAATCTCCGATGGTCCAAGCGGTGAATTGGCTCGCAAATCTTTGGTGTGTGGCTCGCTTTTAGGATTGGCGATAATTCTCTCGTCATGTAGCGGGCCTAAGGAAGAACTAGGGTCTGAAGGACATGTACTGGGCTTTATCGGCGGCGTTGCGGCGGATGAGCCGCGTGCAGTGTTGGAAGGCCAAAAAATACTGTCAGCTGGCGGACATGCTGCGGATGCAGCGACAGCCGTATATTTCACCTTGGCTGCAACCTTGCCCTCGAAAGCCAGTCTGGGCGGCGGCGGTGTATGTCTGGTTCATGACAACAAAACCAAGAAAATTGAGGCGCTGGATTTTTTAAGCCGTGTACCGAGTCAAATTCCGGCTTCTGCCTCACGGCCCAGCGCTGTTCCCGGAAACCCGCTTGGTATATTTGCCCTTCATACCCGCTATGGCCGCCTTCCGTGGGCCCAGCTGGTTTCAATCGGTGAAAAACTGGCCCGGTTCGGGACGCAAGCTTCGCGCTCTTTAATTACAGATCTAAAACCCGTCGCTGGAGCCTTGGTTGCTGATCCGGGAGCCCGCAAAGTTTTTCTCCAGCGAGATGGAAAAGTGATTGGTGAAGGCAATTTCATGCGGCAAATTGATTTGGCGGGAACCTTGTCTAACCTCCGCGCTAAAGGACCAGCCGATTTCTATCAAGGTAAATACGCCCGCTTGCTGGTAGAAGGTGTACGCCACGCCGGGGGTTCATTGTCGCTCGAAGATTTGCGTGCCTTTAAGCCACAATGGAAAAAGACCATGGTGAAAAAAATCGGCTTTAATCAGGTGCATTTTATGCCCCCACCCGCTTCTGGCGGCTTGGTTGCAGCACAGATGTTCGGCATGCTGGATCAAGGGGATTTGTTTGAAGATGCTTCAGCGACAGAAAAATTTCATATCCTGGCTGAAACAGCTTTGCGTTCTTACGCTGACCGGGAGGCCTGGTTACGGGATGATTTTTCAATTGCTCATCCGACCGAGACGTTGATTTCAGACCGGCATTTGGAAAATTTAATCAGTAATTACCGGGCCAACCGTCACCTCTCACCGCGCGCATTCCAACCAACGCCCAAGCAACGCGCTGAAAACGCCTCGGCGACCAGCTTTGTCATTGTTGATCGTGCGGGCTCGGCAGTTGCCTGTGCCTTTACCATGAACAATAACTTTGGCACCGGCCGCATGGCGCGCGGTACCGGTATTGTATTGGCAGCGGCACCGACCAGTCGCGGTAAAGGTCCGACGGCACTCGGTCCGGTGATGATGCATAATCAAAACTCAAATACTTTATTTTTCGTTGGCGCGGCAGCTGGTGGTATCGCTGCACCAAC
>JABIIH010000132.1 GCA_018649245.1 Rhodospirillaceae bacterium
AGACCTCTTCTTTTTTAGCCAAATTGCTTGCAATCAACCGCTTAATTATTGATCATCCGATCATTAGTTGGGAGGGATTTAATGCACGAAATTTTTATTGAAACGGAAGAACAGCGCGCCATTCTCGAAACCGTAAGGCGCTTTGTCGAAGCTGAGGTTACACCGCGCTCCGCCGAGCTCGATGCCAATACCGATCCGGAAGCAAGTTATTCGTGGGAGATCGTCGAAAAAGCCCATGAAGTTGGCCTGCGTCAAGCGACGCTCAGCGAAGAATATGGCGGCATGGGTCTCGATTCTTTGACCACCTCCATGGTGATCGAAGAGCTTGGCAAGGGTGACCTCGGTGTCTCGGTGATTTTTGCTCAAACACTTAAAATCGCTAGAATTATGGAATCGGCCCTGAACGAAGAACAGCGCAGCCGGGTGTTGCCGAAATTTGCCGAAGACCCACGTGGTATGCTGGGTATTGGTATTACCGAGCCGGATAACGCGTCCAATTATTTTATCCCCCATCCGACGCCATTTCGCACCACAGCTGAAAAAACCGATGGCGGCTGGATCGTCAACGGCATGAAACATTTTATCTCAAACGGCAATCGGTCGAGCTTCTATCTGGTGTTTATTCAGACCGAAAAAGGCGCACCGCTGGCCGAAGGCAGTACCTGCTTTCTCTTGGAGCGCGACCGCGATGGTTTCTCCATCGGCCGGGTGCACGACAAGATGGGCGAACGCTTGGCCAATAATGCCGAACTGGTCTTCCAGGACTGTTTTCTGCCCGATGAAAATGTCGTCGGTGGTGTGAACAATGGCTTTAAAGTTTTGTCGGAATTTCTGCCGGCGAGTAACGCCTATGCTGCTTCCAGCATTCTCGGCGTCGCCGAAGCCTGTTTCGCCAAGGCCGTCGACTGGGCCACAATCCGCGTACAGGGCGGCAAACCCCTGATCGAACATGACGGTATCCGGGCCCAGCTGGCGGAAATGCGGATGCTGATCGACGCCTCTCGCTCTTATATACACCGCGCTTGTTACCTCGCCGATCACCAGGATGAAGGTTGGGATAAAACGCTCGGTGCACTGCCCAAAACTATGGCCTCCCAGGCTGCCTGGAAGGTCGCTACTTGGTGCCTCGAAATTCATGGTGGGCACGGTTATATGAAAGAGTTCGGCGTCGAGAAACTGGTGCGAGATGCTGCTGCCTTCCTGCATTCCGATGGCGTTAACCGGACGCTGTTTTTGAAAGCCGCCAACTTTATGTTTGAGGATTAAATCATGAAAGCGATGGTGCTCGAAGCCGCCAACACGCCATTTGTCTTAACCGAGGTACCGGACCCGGTTGCCGGACCAGGTGAAGCGGTTGCCAAGGTCTATGCCTGTGGCTCGGGCCTGACCATCCAGCATTTCAAAGCCGGTCGTACGCCGGCGGTCTTCCCGCGCATTATCGGCCATGAAATTTGCGCCGAGATTGTCGAAGTTGGTGACGGTGTGGAGAGCCTTTCGGTCGGTGATATCGTAACCTCTTATTTCTACATGAATTGCGGCACCTGCAAATATTGCCGCGCCAATCTGCAACCGCTGTGCGAGAATCTCGGCGGTTATGTTGGCCGGGAGATTGATGGCGGCTACGCCGAATATATTAAGCTACCGGAACGCTGGTTCGTGCGCTTACCGGACGGCCTTGATTGGGAAGATCAGCCTGCTCATGTCGGCGTTGCCATGGATGCGTTGGCGACACCCTATAAAGTATTGCGCCGTGCCCGTATCAAGCCCGGCGAAACCATGGCGGTGTTTGGCGCCGGTGGTGGTCTCGGCATTCATCAATTGATGCTGGCGAAATGGGCTAATGCCCGGGTCATCGCGGTTGATACCAAAGCCGACAAATTTGATACTTGCCGCGAAGCCGGTGCTGACGAGGTGATTGATGCGTCCACCGAAAACGTCGTCGAAGCACTGCTGGATCTCACCGGTGGGCGCGGCGTCGATGTCGCGGTCGACTATGTCTCGGCTAAAGTGACTCTCGAACAAGCGGTACAATCGTTGGGCAAGCATGGCCGCATGGTGACGCTCGGCGGCGCCGGTGAAACCTTCGAAGTCGAGGCCAAGCATTTACTCAGCAATGAAATCGATGTGCTCGGCAGTCGCTATGTCTCACCGCTGGAAATTTTGGAAACCTATGAGCTGATGGTACGCAAAGAAGTCTGGCCGATTGTCACCGAAATCAGACCCTTGGAAGAAGCTGAGATCATCCACGAATTGGTCGAAAAAGGTGAAGTTACCGGCCGCGCCGCGCTGTTGATTAACGGCTAATTGCGAACGCCTGCGACTCCGGTTCCAGGAACCGGAGTCGCAACAACTGCCCGCTAATTGCGAGTCCGGTTCCTGGAACCTTGGTTTAGACTTCCAGAATAACTTTCAAGCGTTCATCACTCGGTTCCATCAGCAGCTTGATCGCTTCACTTAATTCTTCCAATGGGTAGGTGTGGGTGATAAAGGGGGCGAGGTTAACTTTGCCCTCTTCAATAAGTTTAATGCTGGCCGGAAAATCGCTTGGCAGGGCAGCCCGGGCATTAATAATATCAAGCTCTTTAAAGTAAAACTCATAGAACGGCAGTTTGCCTTCAAGGGCGGCATAAATACCAAAGGGAATAATGCGCCCACCAGTGCGGGCTAAATCCATCGCTTCGGCAAGCACGGAAATATAGCCCACCGCTTCAATCACCACATCGGCGCCGCGGCCATCGGTGAGCTCCAAAACCGCCGCTTTAGCCGCCTCGCCATGCTCGACCACGCGATCAGCGCCCATTTGTTCCGCCAGACCGCGCTTGTGGGCATTGCGGGAAACGCCAACAACCGCTTTGGCCCCCAGCGCCTTAGCGACCTGGATTTGCAGCAGTCCGGTAACCCCAAGACCCAGCACCACAACAACTTCATCCGGCTGGATGTTGGCGCGATTTTGGGCGTGCAGCACTGTCGTCATCACCTGGATCAGCGGCCCCTCGGTCATGTTGATATTGTCACCGAGGCCAAACACATTACCTGCCCGGGCGAGATAATTCTCGGCATAGACGCCATCCACTTCCCGGCCCAGCAGACCGCCGTTTTCACAGAGATGGGTGTCACCTTTTTCACAGTAAAAGCAATCGCCACAATAGAGCACCGGATCAATGATTACGCGATCACCCGGACCAGAACCATCAGCGGCCTGGCCCTCAATGATTTCACCGACCCCTTCATGCCCCATGACAACCGGATAATTTGCCGGGATGCCACCATCATAAATTTTGGTATCGGTACCGCAAATACCGACATGGGTAATTTTTACCAGGACCTGACCATCGCCACATTCAGGCGTGGCGCGTTCCGTTATAGTTACATCGCTGGGTCCGTTAAGAAGGGCTGCTTTCATTTAATCACTCTCACAATAGTTCGTTTAATCGGGCACTTAGCTCCGCCATACGGTGGGCTGCCGTGTGTTCCGCCAAGAAACGCTGGCGAGCGGCTTGGGCAATTTTTTGACATTCATCCGGCGCGCGTAAGTAGCGATCAATCAAGGCCGGCAGCTCATCAAGTGATTTAAAATAAACGGCTTCGACATCCGGTTCAAACAAAGTTAGCGCATCTTCCCGCCAATCAGACAGAATAAAAGCCCCGCTTGCGGCAATTTGAAACAAGCGATGGTGACAAGAGCGCGGCCAAGGCGTCAAATTTAAGTTAATCAGCGTGGAACAAAACAAGGGCGAGAGATCGTGCCACTCCCTGCCCTCATGCATAATCACATTATCCCGATCTGTTTCGACGCTGCCAATGCCAACGATGTGGAGCTCGCGATCTCCCACCGCATGAATAAGTTGCTCGCGGGCCAAAGCTTTTTGTTCAAAATACATGGCGTGAGAAATTTGCGAAAATTCATCAGTCGTGGCGTCCCAGTCCTTACCAACGGCATCAAATACATCAACATGGTCTTTGCTGGTTCGCGCCAACTCAATGATATTGTCAGCTGCCGCGTTCATATCCGCTCGCCAGCCCTGCCGCCATTTAACCTTTTCTGCCGCCAAGGAGTTAATCGTCGCGGCAAAACTCAGATCACAAGTAAGGCTAGTCACCGGCTCAACGGGTTTGAAAATATCTGGATCGATGTGCCAGGGCGGTAAGTAGAACACATTGTCCCAACCTAGCCCCTCCAGCTGCTCAATAACCAGTGTATCGGCGACAAACAGCCCGCGATGAAGCGGTGTTTTTATATTCTTAAGCAACGCTAAATGCTTAATTGGGTTATCGGTCCAGAGGCTGACATAGGGCAGCCCCATCTCTTCAAGAAAAAAAATGCCTTCAAAAGAGTTGAGAAAATTTTGCAGAGAACTGCCCCACAACACGGCGACATCAAAATCCAGCCGTTGCACCAGCTTGCGATAACCGTCCAACGGTAGCAACTCGTCGACATAGACCACTTCGTGGCCGATATCAGCCAGGGCCTGAAGCGCCGGCGCGCGCTGATGATCCCACTGCCCCCGCAAGATCGAGAGAATGCGGAGCGGTTTAGAGACAGTGTTGCCAGTTCGATTTTCTAGGATACGCATATACTACTGACCTGAACGCCAATCCGCCTCGTTGGTATTGGTATTATCTTTTAGCAATTCGGGATGAACATAACATTTATCCAGATCGAGGTAATTATCGTGCAGCACCCAGTCCCGAAAAGCCATATCCTCGGCAAAGCTTTGCAGATGTGTGGCAATACCTTCGGTCAGCCCATCCTCAATAATTTGAAAAAGCTCTGCCGGCGCCTGCTCAGGATCACGGAAATAACGCAACGCTATTTGTCTAAACTCTTCTTCACCTGGCAGCTCATAAGGCCCGCCCATTTGACGCAGGGTTTGAAAGGACCGGGCGTGGCCTGCTGTGATAAATTTGGCCTTTATCGCTTCCAGGGTGACTCGATTACTGGATATATGATGCCGGACGGAAGCTTGCGGATGATAAAGCACTTCATAACCAAGTGCCTCGACAGAGCGGCCAACATGAATTTCAGCATCGCCGCAAAACTTTAATAGTTGGCTGGACATGGCGCCGGGGTGAAAGCCATGAACTTCCTCAAGACAGGATTTCCGCACGGTAAAATTACTCCCCCAAACGAAATTGCCGGGGATTTCCCTAACTTCATTACCGCAATCCAGCAAGCCAAAGGCCGGCAAGGTCTGGGCACCGGGATCACCGAGCGTCAAATGATTGAGCCAGTCCGGCGGCGGGGTATCAAATTCGAGTTTGATCGGACCGGTAGCCAATCCCACCTCTGGGTTCTGATAGGCTTCATGAATACCGGAGAGCCAGCTTGGTTCCGGACAGACATCATCATCAATAAAACAGGTGATATCCCCTTGAGCAATTTCCAGCGCCCGGTGCCAGCCGATCAATTGGCCCGGCCGGGCATCATATATAAAGGTAAAATTCTCGAATTGAGCGGCGAATTTATCACAAACTTCTTTGGTGTGATCGATCGAGCCATTATCGGCGACAATGATTTCAAAATCTGACTTGGGGAAATCCTGTTCGGCAAGAGCTTGCAGACCCGCGGCCAAATGATCGGCGCGGTTAACAGTCGTTATGGTGACGGTAATATCCATAATAGCTCTAGTGTGCCGCGTTCTGCATCATCTGGTCAAATGCTTCGCCGATCCAACCATCCAGCAACGGGCGGTGTTCCTGGACAATTGCCACCGCTGCTGGGTCGAGCGGCAACGGCTCACCCGTCGGCTGCAGTACCCTGAGATGAAACAAAACCCACTGTTGCAATAGGGTAGCAGCATCTTCCTCCCTCCCTTCAGCCAATTCTGCCCTGACGCCAAACGGCAAAAGCTGACTCAGTTCCGGCGGGTATAGATTAATGGCCTGATAGAACGCCGCCAGAATTTCCGCCGGCTCGGCACCAAGTTGAGCCAAAACTTGGGTCAAATACCGGAAGGCCGGAAAATTAATCGAAGAAAGTGCGACGGCTTTTTCGAAGAAAGCACGCCCTTCCTGCATTTGATCAGTCTCAAATGCCAGCACACCTAGATAGGTCAGCCCCGCACTTTGGATCATAGCTTGCGCAGCTGCTGGTTCTTTCAGTGCTGCCCGAAAATAAGCACCATAGGGAAACATTTCTGAGAGCGGCTGCAGACGGTGGCTGAGCAAGGCGTCTTTGGGATCATATTGCAGCGGCTCGCTTGAGCGCGCCAGCTCACCAA
>JABIIH010000168.1 GCA_018649245.1 Rhodospirillaceae bacterium
ATATTGAGCAAAAGCAATACCTGCCCCCCTACTCTCACTCTGACCGGCCTGGTCCGTTTCCATCTGATCCGATAGCGCCTTAATGACGTCTTTGGCCCGCTGATTGTCGAGATGATTAAGCCGAAATTCAGCCGGAGAAATATCGGCAGCCTCGGCAAGCTCATCGATAAAAGATTCCATCGCTGTGACATTGGCAAAGGCTCCGAGCGTGCGCAGCGCCGACACCCGGAGCGGCAAGCTGCGCACAAGATTTTTCACCAAACGCGGCTCCGGAAAAGTGTAAAGCGGCTCAAGATTGCGATGCACGCCGACATGAGCCCCCATGGTGGGCGGGGCCAGCGGCCAATCCAGCGGCTCCGCTAGATAATGAGTTGATAGTAATTTCTCAGCCGGTGAGCCAGCCCGGCCCGGAGCTGGGCGCGCCATAAAGGTATCGCCGTAACTCTCATGGGACCAATCAATGACTTTACCTTCGGCATCAAGACTGGCCCGCATTTCACAAACCATGGCCGAGCCATAGGGCTCCCAGGCATGCTCATCATCCCGGGTCCATTTCAGCAGTACCGGCTTACCCGGCACGGCTCGGGCAACCAGTGCTGCGTCGAAGGCTGCATCATCGGCGCCATTATGACCGTAACAGCCGGAACCCGGTACATAAGCAATATGAATGTCATCCACTGCCATACCCAAAGCTTCTGCTATGGCTGCACGCAACGGATAGACCCCTTGATTGTGGGTCCAGACAGTTAGCTTGTTATCTTTAAAAAGCGCACAACCAGCCGAGGGCGCGATCGAGCCATGCATGTGATAAGGCTTTTCAAAGCGTGCCGAAACGGTCTCCGCTGCCTCAGCGGGTGGTTCATTCAAAGGCGGCACCGGCTCATCCACGGGAGCACCACCCTTTACCACCGGCAGGCTAATCCGCTCATTTGATGTCAGGGTTTCGTAAAGCTCGCCAATCGCCAAGCCGTCTTTTAAATCCCATTCAATAGCATTGGCAATTTGCCCAGCAGCTTTCACCGCGCCATATTCATCCGCTGCCACAACGGCAACAAAACTACCGTCCCGCACCACGGTTATATTGTTCTCGACTAGGCGCTCAATCACGCCTTTATCAATGCTCTTAAGTTCTGCCTGATAATGCGGTGGCCGCACCAAGCGCGCATTGAGCATGTCCGGCAAAACCATGTCATGAATGTAGCGCATAGTTCCGGTGACGATTTCACTCATACCTTTGGTGAGCACGCTGGAACCGACTTTGGTGTGATCGTCCGGCGCTTTAACAGCGACATCTTCATCAACCGGAATATCAAACCTGCCTTTCGGCATAAGCTCCCAATAGGTGATGCTTTCGTTGGTTTCCCGGGATTGAATGAGACCATCTTCGACCGCCAGAGTCTCTATATCGACACCAAGTTTTTCAGCAGCACGAGCTAACAAGAACCGGCGCGCTGTGGCGCTGGCCATGCGGATGGCTTTACCGGAATGCTGCATTGACATACTACCGGCGGTAAAGCCTTCATTGGGATCAATATCGGTTTCAGTACGCTTGACGTCTACCCGATCATAATCAACATCAAGCTCTTCAGCGGCAATAATTGCCAGTGCTGTCGAAATACGCTGACCAATATCGACCTTACCAGTATGCAGAATAATTCGTTCATCAGCGCCCATTTCAATCCATTGGTCGAGGCCCGGGTGATCTGCAATGCTCGGGTGTCCATTGGGTTTTCCTGGCATGCTACGCCCCCTCTGCCGTCAAGCGACCGATGGCGGTTAAAACCCGGCGGTGTGAGCCACAGCGGCAAAGATGATCGTGTAGCGCTTCATGGATATCAGCTTCACTCGGCTGGGCGTTTTGATTTAAGAGAGCGGTTGTGGCGACAATAATGCCAGAGGTGCAATAACCGCATTGCGCCGCACCTTCATCTCGGAAAGCCTGTTGCACCGGGCTTAATTCACCACCTTCGGCCAATCCCTCAATCGTAACGATCTTGGCACTTTCAAATTCAGAGGCCGCCCGGACGCAGGAGTTCGTCGCTTCCCCATCCACCAGGACAACGCAAGCGCCGCATTGCTCCTGGCCGCAGCCCAGCTTCGGGCCCGTCAGCTTAAGATGGTTTCTCAGCACATAAATCAACGGCGTGTCAGGATCGACATCGATCGCGTGGGCTTCACCATTAACATCAAGATTTAACTCAAACATTCTAATGACCCCAAGCTATGACGGCATATCGAAATTGGTGGCTTTCATCGACGGGCGCTGGGAGAAATCCTCAAACCAGGCGGCGAGATTGGGGTTGCGGTCGCGCCAACCCTGATCCGGGAATCTAAAGTTCAGATAGTCAATTGCGCAGGCGGTAGATAAAGAGCCGATATTAAGCGGTCCTTGCAGTTCTTCAATCCGGCTTTCAATGTCGGTCAGGCCGCGCTCCACTTTTTCGAGTTGAAAGTCAATCGCCGGCTCGTAGACAAATTCATCTGGCCGCATATATTTGTTCATCGCTGCGGCTATAACCGCCTCACCAATGCCATCGGCCAAGCCTTGCAGCAATAATGTTGGCCAGCGCTTAGCTGGATCGCTCGGAAAATACTTGTCGCCGTCATGGAGCGTGTCGAGATACTCGCAAATGACTTTAGAGTCATAAAGCACATCATCATTATCCAAAATTAATGCCGGAATTTTACCCAGCGGATTATATTTTGGCACCTCCGATTGCATTTCTTCTGGTGAAGCGAGCATGTATTCTTCAATCTGATCCACGATTTCAATTTCTCGCGCCATAACGCGGACTTTACGGGCAAACGGTGAGGCCGGACGGGCATAGAGTTTCATAAAAATTTCCTTGAGAATTACTTATCTGCTGCCATTTCTTCGGCGGCTTCTTGCATGCGTTTTTGATTACGCTGCATCCAATCTTCGGCAAGCGGGATGCTTGGGCCAATCCACATGACATTGGTGGTGTGATCTTCATAGCCGTTCCCCGTATTGGGATGCAGCAAGATATGCAAATCACCGCGATTGAGGGCCAGAAACGGTACCAAGACATCGAACAGCTCAGTAGGAAAAGTAACTTGAAAATGCGACACCGGATGCGGACCTTGTGGTGCTAAATCCCGCCAGCGGCCAAACTCTATTTGTTTGCCGAAACGCCGGTCTAATTCACGGCGCAGATTGGCGGCATGCAATTTGGTGCCCCCATCATAATACAGATGCACATGATAGTTTTTGACGTCCGTTTCAGGACGATATTCTTTATGAATAAAATTCATTGTGTCACCCTACCTTAGCAAAACCTGATGCGTAAATTTATCGCCATCACTGATGGTAATTTGCTTGAAGCCAAGCATTTTGGCCAGATCAAAAAACGTCAGGATTGTTTCAACTTTAAACTGCTTGAAAATTGGTGACCTGCGAGCCACCGCCGTCATAGTCGCCAATAGCGCCCTGGCCCGGTAAATCGTATCCAGTTGGTTGGCGAAATTGCTGACTATAATCATTTTTTGTGCATCCAGGCCTTTGGCGAATATGGCATATTGCGGTGGGTATGGCCGTTTATGCAGCCCGGTTGTTAGTCCATTGATAAAAGCCAAACGCGTGGCACGGCTGTTCTTAGGCAATTCCCGCGCCCGTGCCCGATAGGTCTCGATCTTTTTAGGTTTGGCATAGTAATAGCCGGCATGGCGGTCCGCCGCACTTACCTGCCCTGACAAAAATAAGCTGAGTATAATAATTACTGAAAGCCTAATCATAGCGGAATATTCCCATGCTTTCGCCACGGAATTTCCATTTGCTTATTTTTGAGCATGCGCAGGGAGCGGGCGATCCGCCAGCGCGTATTATGCGGCATAATCACATCATCAATATAACCGCGCGCTCCGACCCGGAACGGATTAGCAAACTGGGCCTGATAGTCCTTTTCCCGCTCGGCGATTTTTTCTTCATCATTCAAATCGGCGCGGAAAATAATCTCAACAGCTCCTTTCGAGCCCATCACGGCGATCTCAGCACTTGGCCAGGCAAAGTTAACGTCGCCGCGGAGATGTTTAGAGCCCATCACGATATAGGCGCCGCCATAAGCTTTCCGTGTAATCAGCGTAACCTTTGGCACGGTTGCTTCAGCAAAAGCATAGAGCAGTTTGGCGCCATGACGGATCAGCCCGCCATACTCCTGCGCTGTCCCCGGCAAAAAGCCCGGCACATCAACCAGCAATACTATTGGAATATTAAAGCAGTCACAGAAACGGATGAACCGTGCTGACTTAACGGATGCATCGATATCGAGACAACCAGCCAATATTTTCGGCTGATTGGCGATAATGCCAACCGTCGAGCCTTCTATGCGACCGAAGCCGGTCACCATGTTGGCGGCAAAATTGGGCTTGATCTCGAAGAAGTCACCTTCATCAACCAGTTTAATGATCAGCTCGTTAACGTCATAAGACTCGTTAGGATTATCCGGCACCAGAGTATCCAGCGACGGCTCCTGCCGGTCAGCGGGATCATCCGTTGGCCGGATCGGTGAATACTCTTTATTGTTCGAGGGCAGGAAATCCATGAAACGGCGCAATTGCTCAATCGCATCAACATCGTTTTCAAAGGCCAGATCAGCGACCCCGGATTTACTGGTATGGGTCATCGCCCCGCCAAGCTCTTCCTGGGTGACCTCTTCATGCGTCACGGTCTTAACCACATCAGGTCCGGTTACGAACATATAAGACGTGTCTTTGACCATGAAGGTGAAAT
>JABIIH010000022.1 GCA_018649245.1 Rhodospirillaceae bacterium
AAGCCCAAGCAACCTCCCGCCACATCAGCTGAGCCGATGAGTTGATTCAACAAATCAATGGCAAACATATTATAGGTCGAGTTCTTATGGCCTTGCGATCCTCTGAAGGCAATGGCAGCAGCCGGGCGATAGGGCACCGTAACGCCATCAATAACAATGGTGCTGCCAATCCGGGCCTCGGTGGCAAATTCCGTCGCCAAGCGCCGGATATTTTCTGCCGGTATCGTGGTGATTTCCTCAGCACGCTCCGCTGTATAGGATTTGAGATGCTCACCGAGCAGCGCAAAGGCGGGCTGGCAGGAAACACCGCCGGCAGTAAATTCCCCTTCAAGCGCCATCATCTCGGGATCGGCATCGTCAAAAGGCAGCGCCGATTTAGAAGCTTCATCCCAGACCAGCGGTTTATTACTGGCGCTATCCCGGACGTAGCGTTTATCGGGACCGATCAAATACGGCGCATTGGTCTTGGCTTTTAGATAGGGTTTATCAATAGCCCCCAATTCGTTGATCATGATGTTCGCCATCGCCAATGCCAGGGCAGCATCAGTACCGACCCGGATCGGCACCCATTCCGTCGCCTTGGCCGAAGCAAAGTTCGACATCGGATCGATGACCACCATTTTCATGCCGCGGTCTCTGGCATCCGCCGCCTGCTGCATATTGGTGGTCGCCACGTGACCAGCGCCGTGACCCTTGGAAGCACCAAAATACATGGCGTAATTACAATGCTCGAAATCCGGCACGATTGACCACGAGGCATGCATGATACCGCTGATCAAATGAGCGCCATTACCGCAATGCAAACCGCCGCCGCCGGCCCCGCCGTTGCGGGAGCCAAAGCTCGACATGAAAGCAAAATAGGGCATCATGCTTGATTGCACGGTGGTGGTGCGCTGGAAAACCAGCTTGCGGGGATCATCGTCACGTACCCGCTTCAAATGACCGCAAATTTCATCCAGCGCTTCTTCCCAGGTGATTTCCTTCCAGCCAGGATCGACATCAAGACCCTTTTCAGGATTGGTGCGCCGTAACGGTACTTTGACCCGGCCCGGATTATAATGGGTCATCAGGCCGCTAATGCCTTTGCCGCAGAGCCGGCCCTGGCCGACTGCACTGTCAGGATTACCTTCGATTTTTACGATAACGCCATCAACCCGGTGGGCCCGGATCGAGCACGAGCCATAGCACAGACTGCAAGATGTCGGTACCCAGACGTCCTGATCGCTGGTATTCGGTTCTGATATATCCATCTTGCTCCCCTCACATCGTTACTAAAGCTACGCCAAATCAGATCATTGTTTAATCTTATAATTCATATACGCTATATTCATAAAATGAATACCGGCTGCCTATGCAAGACCAACTAAATTAACAACGCCTTTCAAAATCCGCCTAGAAATCCTTTGCGATGCGTTCAATTTCATGGCGAAACCATTTATGTTTTGAGTCGTTATCGTGCCGAATGAGCCAGGCCATTTTACCATCGAGAATCCCGGTATCGATTGGCATCGGCAGGGTTACCAGATCAAAATCTTCTTTCAAAACATCGCAAACTCGAGGCGTAAATACGCCGATCATATCGCTATTGCGTAAAAACTGCGGCACCATGGCAAAATTGGAAACCGAAACGGCAATGCGCCGCTTGAGATTTTGCTCGGCCAGTTTCTGGTCAAAAAGCCCCCTACGCGCACCTTGGGAATCAACCAGGATGTGCGGAAAAGACAAAAAAGCGTCACTATTGAATTTCTGTCCCATTCTGACGATGGGGTGATCCTTTCTGACTAGGCATATATATTTTCCTTTGAGGATAGTTTGAACGCGGATCGGCGCCTTTGGCGAGGTGGCCGGGTCTAAAGCCAAATCTATGCGGCCTTGAATTAAAGAATCGAAGGCTTTTTCCAGTCCCTCAGTGATAATATGGAGATCCATCTTCGGCGCATGTATTGCCATGCGCTCATAGAGTTGGGGAATAATCGGCAGGCTCAAATTATCTGGTGCGCCAATTCTGAACACACCCGTGGCGCTGGCGGGATCGAAAGTCGAGGCATCGGTTAGGCAACTCTCAATAGAGCGAATGATATCTCTTAGTGGCTGGCGCATAGTTTCCGCCCGCACTGTCAAATCCAGCCCACCATTGCCCCGTACCAGCAAGGGATCATCCAGCAAACCGCGCAAGCGGTTAAGCGCGTTGCTGACGCCCGGCTGGCTACGACCTAAGCGTTCACTGGCCTTGGTGACGTTACGTTCTTCGAGCAGTATATCTAAGACCTTCAGCAGATTTAGATCAACACTCGCTAAATTCATCGGCTCGCCCTCATTGATAGGTATTCATTCTATGAATATAGTGTATATGAATTATCAAATTTAATAATGAACTGATATGGCGTAACGTAATCGGCGAAAACGTCAACACTAACTAAAAACCAAAAAATAAAATTTCACGGAGAAACTAGAAACAGACTATTTTAACGGGAGGCCCCAAATGCAACATCTAACATTTAAGAAACTAATTGCACTTTCAATCGCAGGATTTGTCGCCGGAATACTATCATCCCCCAGCCAGGCCGGCATGGACAAAGCAGCCATCGACGCGCTTTATCAGAAAGCTAAAAAAGAAGGCACAGTTGTCGTCTGGGGTCCGCAAAAAAATACACTTTCCTATATCTCAGAACATTTTAATAAGGACTTTCCCGGCATCAAAGTCGTGACCGCAGCCTCGCTACGTTCTGGACCAAAAATTATCGCCGAGGCCAAAGCTAAACGTTACTCCCTGGATACATTTATCTTCCCCATCAGTAGTGGCATGCTGCCTCTCTACCAACGCAAACTTTTGGCCAAAGGCCCGTGGGATATATTTGGCGTACCTAAGGAAAAACAATTCCTTGATGGCCACGTAGCCGGGCTCAACAATCTGGCCTATGTAATCGTCTACAACACAAATAACGTAAAACCTAATGAGGTGCCAAATAAGTGGGAAGATCTGCTTCATCCGCGGTGGAAGGGCCGGCTCATGGGCAGTCCTTTTCTATTCCCCCATCTGATGTCTTATTTTAATCTGGTCTGGAGTGACGAAAGAACCGCCGCCTACACCAGAGGCATGATCAACCAGCAAAAAATCTTGCTCGCTCGTGGACCTCGTGAAGGATTTCTGAAATCCGGCGAACGGCATCTGGTAGTTGGTGACTTCACTCAATTGGGTAAAATCTACAAAGATCACGGTGTGCCGGTGAAGTATAAGTTTATGGATCTGACACCTTCACCACAATTTACTTCGGCTGTTATGGCCAATGCACCTCATCCAAATGCCGGACGGCTCTTGGCTGGCTGGCTGACGACAGAAAAGGCGGTGAAACTGCGTGAGGGAAAATACATGTTTGACCTGTCACCGTCTTCTAATTCAGCTCTGGCCAAGGAAATGCGTGCTTCAGGTACGACGCATATTTTGGAAACAGCTAAGAATTTCAAGCCCAGAAAAGTCAACCTCAAGAAGTTCAAGCCCATTATTACGGGCCGGAAAAAATAAGCCGATCTGAATTATTGAATCAGTAGGTTAGTAATATGGCGGCGATAGCTGCGTTGTTTTCGGGTCGCCGGGGTGGCGATCTCGGCCTCGGGGGCATACTTGCCCTCGGCACCGCTGTCGTCGCCGCGCTTTATTTCATCTCGGCGCCGTTGCTTACTTTGGTATTGTCGTCCTTTCGTGGGCCGGAAGACATGCTGCCCTTTGAGGACGCCGCCGTCTGGACCCTGGGTCATTTTTCCGAGGTCTATACCAACCCTGTTCTCTATAAAGAAATTATACCGCAGACTTTCGTTTTCGCCTTTGGTGCGGTTACATTCTCTTTTATCATCGCCTTTACCCTGGCCTGGCTGGTTGAGCGCACTGATATACCCGGCCGGAATTTCATTTTTACGCTTATTCTATTTCCGTTGTTGGTACCGACATTAATGCTCGGCATTGCCTGGGTGTTTATGTTCGGCCCCAATGCCGGTTGGATCAATCAAGGTATCCGTTTTATTTTCGGCGTGGAAGCAGGTGGCGGACCCTTTAATATTTTCAGCATGGGCGGCCTGATCATGACCCAAGGGGCAGCCCTGGTGCCGTTTGTGTTCTTACTGCTGACGGCAGCTCTGCGTTCCATGAACCCGTCGCTTGAAGAGGCCAGCGCTGCCTCAGGCGCCTCACCTATCACGACGTTTTTTCGGGTTACCATCCCGATATTGAGACCAGGCATTCTGGCGCCGCTTATCCTGGCCTTCCTGATCGCCATGGAACAGTTTGAACTGCCCTTGATCATCGGCCTGCCCGCCCGCATCAATGTTTTTGCTATCCGCATTTTCTTTGAGCTTAGTCCGGATACAGATTTGCCGGTCTATGGCCGGGCGGCAGCCTTGGCACTACCCTTTTTGGGCATCGGTATATTACTGTTGCTTGCCTACAACCACATGATTAAACGGGCTGATAGTTTTGTAACCGTTACCGGTAAAGGCTACCGACCCGAGCGATTTAAGCTCGGCAAATGGAAATGGCCGTCGTTAATTTTTGTCGGTGTCTTTTTGTCCTTTGCTGCCATTTTGCCGGCCTTGGTGCTGCTGTGGACAAGTCTTTTTGGCTTCAATGCGCCGAGCCTTGCCGCCTTGTCGAATATCTCCTTCACGCCCTATATCGAGTTGTTCCAGGAAGTGCGCTTCTATCGCGCTGTCGGCAATACCTTCGTGGTGGCAGGCGGCAGCGCCGTTATCGTCACTTTGATCGGCGCCATGCTGGCCTGGATATTGGTGCGCACCAAAATGCCAGGCCGCTCGATCCTCGATTTTATCAGCTTTTTTTCAATTGGTATTCCGTCGGTGATTGCCGGTCTCGCCGCCATGCTACTTTATCTCAGCACGCCGATCGGCGTCTACGGCACAGTTTGGGTACTAATTTTAGCTTATTCCTACCGCTTTGCTGTCACCACCCGGCTCAACCGGGCTGGACTGATGCAACTTCACAAAGAACTGGAAGAAGCGTCTTACGCTGCCGGTGGCACCTGGTTAACGACAGTCCGGCGCATCGTTCTGCCACTGATGGGCCCCTCCATTATGGCCAGCATGGTGTTGTTGTTCATCATCGGCTTTAGGGAATTTACCATTCCGCTGATCCTGATGAGCGAGGATAACATGGTGTTAAGTGTAATTCTGTGGCGTTTGTTTGAAAATCTGGAACTCTCGAAGGCCGCCGCGGTCGGCGTCCTGATTATAATATTCGTTATTCCCATCATCTTCTTAATGCGGCAGTTCCTGCTGCCAAAAACGGAGTAAGGTATACCAATGTTAAGCGTCAAAGGATTGACCAAAACCTACGAAACGCCGGAAGGACCGGCGCATGCGGTCAAAGGCATTGATTTTGAAGTTGGCGAAGGCGAGTTCTATACATTGCTGGGGCCCTCCGGTTGCGGCAAAACAACCACGCTGCGCTGTATTGCCGGGCTGGAGAAACCCAATGACGGCGAGATTTCCATTGACGGCGTAATTGTCGCTAAACCGTCAGACAATCTGTTTGCGCCAACCCACCACCGCAATATCGGTATGGTCTTTCAATCTTATGCAATCTGGCCGCATCTTGATGTTTTTAACAATGTTGGCTATCCACTGCAGGTCAGAAAGCCGCGCCCACCCAAAGCTGAAATTAACGATCTGGTGATGAATGCCTTGGAACAAGTCGGCATGGCGGATTTCGCCAAGCGCCCGGCGACCAAAATTTCCGGCGGCCAGCAGCAACGGGTCGCCCTCGCCCGTGCCCTGGTACGTCGCCCTCAGTTACTACTGCTCGATGAACCGTTATCCAATCTGGACGCCAAACTGCGCGAGCAAATGCGGATTGAACTGGAGGAGATGGTGGCAAAAATTGCCATTACGACGCTCTATGTCACCCATGATCAATCGGAAGCCTTGTCGATGTCGGACCGGGTAGCGGTCATGTCGGATGGTTTGATTGTTCAAGAAGACGAGCCGCGCGCAATCTACGGCAAGCCGGTGAATGAATTCGTCGCTTCTTTTCTGGGGACTGCGAATATTATCAACGGCACCGTCGCCGAACGAACGGGTGACGACAAAGGCGTGGTAATTATTGACGACGATGTTGGCCAGTTAAACGTCATCCTGTCGAACGGTCTGGCTGCTGGCGATGCTTTGCAAATCGTCGTTCGCCCGGAGGACATCCACGCCACCACCGAACAGCCAGCGGATCAATCCAATATTTTGATGGGGGTTGTTGATTTGCTCAACTATCAGGGCGGCTACGCCGAATGTTTCGTCCATGTTGGCGCCATCCGGGTGCGCTGTATCGTTCATCAATCTTTGCGCGCCAAACCCGGCGACAAGATCTGGTTAAGCGTCGATCCTCAGCACTGCGTCATTTTTTCAGGGAATACCTAATCGATGCCTGGACTACCGAATTACTCGATACTCAATCCGATGATGGGGCGGCTGCCGGCTGAAGAGCGCCAAGCCCTGCAAAGCGAACGCCTCGTCACCATGGTCAATTACGTTTATGACAATGCGCCGTTTTGGCGAGCCAAGTTTGACGCTACCGGTGTAACTCCCAGCGATATCAAGGGGGTCGAGGATTTACCTAAAATACCTTTTTGTACCAAGGCCGAGTTACTGGCTGACCAGCAAGTGCATCCGCCTTATGGCAGCTACACCTGCACCGAGCAACGCCAATGGGCTCGATTAATTACGACCTCGGGCACTACCGGCCAGCCGTTGCGTCGGGCCTTTTCTCAGCGTGACTGGGATTACATCCTCGACCGCTTTCAGCGTTCACCACATATGGGACCGGGCGATATTTCAATTATCCTGGGTCCAATCGATGGCTTGATGGGACCGACCGCGGCGTATGAGAGCGGCCAACGTATGGGCGCGATTATGGTGCTCGCCGGGATGTACGATTCAAAGTCCAAGATCAAGTTAATCCAGGATTTTAAACCGGTCACCATCAGCGGCACGGCGTCTTATTTGCTGCGTCTGCTGGAGGTTGCCGATGAAATGGGTGTCGATGCTCGGCAATTAGGATTACGCGGTGTCGCCTCGGTGGGTGAGCCGGGCGCCGCCATTCCGGCTACCCGCAAACGCTTGGCGGAAGGCTGGAACGCTAATGTTGTAGACGGCTTCGGCATGACCGAGTTGTTTCCCCTCGGTGGCAGCTGTCCCGGCAATACTGCACTTCATATTGCTGCTGATATGGCAATTACCGAGATCATTGATCCCGAAACCGGTGAACAATTGCCACCAGGAGAAGAAGGCGAAGTCGTCTTCACCAATTTGGTCGGCGACACACAACCTCTACTCCGTTACCGGAGCCGCGACATTTCCAAGATTACGGCAGGTGAGCCCTGCCCGGCTTGCGGTCACACTGGCCCCCGCCTCGAAGGCTCCATCATTGGCCGGGTCGACGACATGATCTGGTTTCGGGGTGCTAATGTTTTCCCCTCAGCTATTGAAGCAGCCGTCCGCAGTTTCGACGAGCTTAGTCATGAATACCAAATCGTCGTCGATGGCGATGGCACTATGCCGACGATGACAATAAATTTGGAAGCGGTTAATGATATTTCCGACCAGACGGCGGCCGATATTCAGGCGAAGGCGGCGGCGGCGATCAAAAGCGCCATTCGCATAAATGCGGCAGTAAGTCTGGTGGCAGCAGGTTCCCTGCCCCGCGATGATGGAGGCAATAAAATCCGCCGGGTTATTGACAATCGGGCTAATTCAGATAGGGGTTAAAGACCGGGGAAAATTATGTCCCATGCCGCGTGACACCTTACTGACCCAGGCACCGGTAACTTCACCACCGCAAGACAAATTATAACGCCGGACAGGTTGTCGGCGGCACTCATTTGTATCACTATCTTAAAAAGCAAAATATCCTGGTCAAAAATTAAAGAGTTATCTACGGGGAGAACGATGCGCGGTTTTATTGGCGGATTAGTGATGGGATTGGTTATCGGCGTTGTGCTGGCAGTAACAGCTCCTGGATCAAAGACCTCGGACCCCTCTCTCAATACTGGTCAGTCCAGCTCCAGATTGACAAATTCAAATAACACAGAAAAACCGGTTAAGTGGAAGTTGGCCAGTGCTTTTCCGAGTGAGATGCCTTTAAGCGGCAGTCTCGGCCTCACGTTAATTGACCGGCTAAAAAAAATCAGTTCCGGAAAAATCGACGTCGAATTTCACGAACCTGGTGCTTTGGTACCAACTCTCGATCTGTTTGAAGCTGTGGCTTCGGGCACTGTAGATGCGGGGTTGGCAAGCTCCCAGTTCTGGGGTGATAAATCTGCTGCATTTGAGCTTTTTGGTGCCGTCCCATTTGGCCCTGATATTGCGTCTCATCTGGCCTGGTTCCGTCATCATGGCGGGCAAACGCTCTATGAAGAAATATACCACCGAAATAATATTCACAGTCTTATTTGTGGCGTAACCGGCGCTGCTGGTGCAGGCTGGTTTGATCATCCGATCAAAGAGCTGAAAGACCTTAAGGGTCTTAAAATCGCCGCCACCGGCCTCGCCGCCCGGGTGTACAGATTTATTGGGGCCACAACGGTAAGTCTCGCGCCCGCTGATATTCTAACCGCATTAAAGGAGAAGAAAGTTGACGGCGTGGCATATTCAACACCGGCCGCTGATGAGTTTCTAAAATTAACTGATTATGCCAAATACTATTATTTTCCCGGTTGGTTTCAACAAGCGGGCTTTATTGATTTTATGATAAATCTAACCAAGTGGCAGGAACTAAGTAGTTCCCAGCAAAAAATAATCGAAACAGCCTGCATGGCTAATATGGAATATAGCCTTGCCGCCGGAGAAGCCGGCCAGTTCGATGCGCTCAAAAATATCGTTATTCGAGGGGTCGATGTAAAAAAATTCCCGCCCAAAATTACACTCGCTTTAAAACGAGCTTGGCTGGAAGTTGCCAAAACAAGGGCATCCGCCAACAAAGATTTTCGCCGGGTGATTAATTCGTTAAAAAATTTCCGGGAGGATTATTCTATTTGGCAGGAGCTCGGAAAAATATAGGCGACCAAATAACTAAGCGTTGTGGTTAAGATCTACCGGAAGTTCGTTCATTTTAGCCAGTAAATATTCCAGATCCTCCGATTCCATATCGACACCAAGATCACCAAACTGGGTTAAAATGCGCTCAATCATCCGCCGCGCAAATCTTTCACGGTCATTCTCACCGCCATCAAATTCAGTTTCCTGCTCAACTTCCACTGCGGCCTGAATGGCAGGAAAAAACGTCTCCGGAAGATTGGCCCGGGTAAATAGGCTTTTAAGGCCCAGCTCACCGGAATCCTCGATAAGTTTGCGCGCATTACCAACGTTAACATCAGCGAGTTCCGCCAGCGCGCAGACTAAAAATAAGATATTTCCCATACACGCCGCCCGCAACACAATTGACGGTGTTAAGCGGTCATTAGCCAATAATTGTCCGACCAATTTTAAAACGGATGCCTCGTCAGACCCAACCGATAGTCCAACCACAGCTTTTTCCCGGCTTTGGGTCAGCAGGCCTTCCGCCATACCAGCCGGCAGATCCGAACGATTGGCCAGCTGCTCCTTGAAATTATCAGAAACCACCGTAACAAGTCGTTCGATAACGGTAACCGGCAGCTGGGGCCGATTGATCATGGCACCCTGGACTATCTCGCTATCGCCTAAAGTATCAACGACAGTTTCAAGAGAACTATCAGAAATCTCGGCACCCTCATTCTCAACCAAATGAGCAACAACATTTTCATCTTGTGTCTGCACCAACGCCGCTGAAACATCTTCCGATACACTGGCCCGCCCAGCGATAGCAATTTGCTTTTCTACCCCCTGGCTATTAATGATCTCCGTCAGGTCCTGATCATTTAAAACTTCTGAAAACTGAAGAACCGGCAGTGATACTTGATCGACATCTTGAGCCAGCGATAATGCTACTTCGTGAGGTAAGTTTGGATTTTCTTTAAGATTTTCGGATAGCGCTTCACGCACTCGAATTTCAGCATCTTGCACCATTATCAGAAATATATCTTCGGCGAGTTGCTTCTCTTCAGTTGAAAGGTGCTCGGAATCAAAGGATGCCGCTATTTTTGCTGCCGTTTCGGCACGTTGTTCACCGGACGGATTTGTCAGCAGATTTTTAACATCTTTCTCAGTTAGATTTAGGTTTGACATTTTACTCTTTCACACCAAAATAACGGTGCAATATCAATAACATATGCAAATTTGCAGCACGCGTTACTCCCCATTCCGAAGAACTTAAGTAAATCGGTACCAACTAGATATGGGGATGATTTTGAAATTTATAAGTAGTTTGCCTTAAAATTTGCATAATTGGTCGTTAGCACCAATATACTGAATAAGACTAGTCAATGTAAGACCAAGCGGTTTGTGTAAATTACTGGCCGTTAACTGTTAATTATTTAGGTATCTTAGGCTTGTTATCTCAGGCGTGCTGATTATAGTACGCGCCGATACGTCAAAGAGACTTAAAACTAGTCTATTTGTGATGAAATTTTCTACCGCCTATTCTTATCCGAAGTGGGTCGGGTGGAATTGAAACGGTAATTTTAGGAGTTTGATATATGTTCCTTCGTGGTGTTTTGGCCTTTGGCCTTATTCTTTCAACAGCCCTTTTTGCAACAAATGCATCTGCCGCTGGCGATGCCAAAAAAGGCAAAAAAGTTTTCAATAAATGCAAAGCTTGTCATACAGTAAAAGCCGGCAAGCACAAAGTTGGTCCATCTTTGTCCGGGGTTGTTGGCCGCAAAGCTGGTTCAGCGAAAGGCTTTAAAAAATACAAAGGCCTTAAAGGCGCAGGCTGGTCTTGGGATGAAGCATCTCTTAACGACTATTTGAAAGATCCAAAGAAATACCTGAAAGCTAAAACTGGTAAAAAAGGCGCCATGGTATTCAAGCTTAAAAAAGCCAAAGACCGTGATAACGTGATTGCTTATTTAAAAGCTTCGAAATAATTTATTTCGCTTTATAAAAAACGCCGCTGTCTCATCAGATAGCGGCGTTTTTTAATGCGCTCTATTTAATCTAATCACGCACGACCATCACCGAACAATCTGCATGACGCACCACGCGCGCGGCGTTGGGTCCCAGCAAATAGTCGCTTAACTCAGGCCGATGGGACGCCATCACAATCAAATCGGCATTTGCCTCTTCAGCAACCCGCAAAATCTCTTTATAGATTGAGCCCGAGCCAACATGAACGTTAGGTGTAAGGTCTGACGGAAATTGCGAATTGGCAAAATCGGCGATTTTGGCGGCAGCACTTTTGGCCATCTCCGTTTCATAATTTTCTGGGAAGAATCCCTCCACCAAGGGCGTCCCCATATCCGGGATGACCGTCAGCAAATGCAACTTAGCACCAAAGGCCTTGCATATTTCAACGGCAGTCGGCGCAGCTTTTGACCAAGACGTATCGTCACTTAAATCAACGGTCAGTAATATATTATTGTACATGGTTAAGCTCCCTCCCCTTCAACGGCAAACTTCTTACGTCGGCCATTTTGTATCAACAGAACGCCACCTAACAGGATTAATGCGATCGGATAGACGAATTCCTTAGCCGGCCTATCAATTTGCTCAACTTCGACGGCAGTCACGTAATCACCAAAATCCATTTTAACTTTTTCCGCCGCACCGCTTGGTGTCAGATCGGCGACTGCAAAACGACCATCTTTTTCCTTCGCAATTTTAAGGCCAAAGGCTTTTTGACCTGAATTTCCACCGGGGGCTCTAAAGACATAGAGTTTAAATCGATCTCCATAATCGGTTTCACGCACAGAATGCAATCGAACTTTTCTGTCCTTGGGAGCTTGAACCTGATTGGCCACAAACTTGTCAAAATCTACTGCCACATATTCTGGAAACACGTAGCCCAAAAGGACATCAGGTCGAAATAGAGCGAACATGATTACCAGCAATATAATTCGCTCCGCTATATTGGTTTTGACGATCAACCAGCCTTGTGTCGCCGAGGTAAAACAAAATATTGCAATGAGTGAGACAATAAAAATGGTTACTCCATGCAAGATACTGGTCACCCCAATGAGCAATAATTCCGTATTGAAAATAAAGACGAATGGCAAAATTGCCGTTCGAATATCGTAAGTAAAAGCTTGTATACCGGTTTTCATTGGATCGGCTCGCGATATCGCCGAGGCGGCGAATGCTGCCAAACAAACCGGCGGTGTCGAATCTGCCATTAAGCCGAAATAGAATACAAACAGATGGACGGCAATCAAAGGTAGCTCCAAGCCGGCCGCCGTGCCGAGTTCAACCAATACGCCCGCTAGTAAGGAGGCCACAACCAAATAGTTGGCTGTTGTCGGCAAACCCATACCGAGGATCAGCGAAAGCACAGCAGTTAGGATGAGCAGGATAAATACATTTCCACCAGAAATCGCCTCAACAACGCCCACCATCGCATTATTCAGCCCGGTAGAAGAGACCGCACCGACAATAATCCCAGCGGTCGCAACCGCCACGGCAATGCCGACCATGTTTCGGGCGCCAGCAATCAAGCCGCCATAAATTTCATTTACCGAGTCACGTAAACCATCTGCAACCCCGCCTTCCTTATTGTTTTTCATTATTGCGAGACCAACAACGATGAGAACGGCTGCACCCAAACCCCAGAATAATGATGGTTGCGCTTTTTCTCCTGATATTCGGAAAATCACAGCGATAACAATTGGGATAATATAACAAATGGTCATTATGGCGCGACTGAGATCACTTGGCGTAATACGCGTGGCTATCATAATAAGGAACATGACCATGATGGTGTAAAAGACGGCGCTACTCGCGGTCCAGCGCTCTACCATCAGCAGATAAACCAAGACAACAATTGGAATAATGAAATGCACACCAGTGAAAAATATCTTTCGAAACACTGGAATATCTTCCTTGGCCATGCCGGACAGACCAAGCTTTAAAGCTTCCAAATGTGAGATATACAGCAAACCAATATAGCTGATAATAGCAGGGATAAAGGCAGCAACAATCACATCAAAATAGGTTATGCCGATAAGCTCAGCGATGATAAACGCTGCCGCACCCATGATGGGTGGCATAATTTGGCCGTTCGTCGAGGCAGCAACTTCGATGGCACCGGCTTTCACCGCAGGAAAACCAGTTTTCCGCATCACAGGAATAGTGAACACACCGGTTGTCACGACATTCGCAATGGACGAACCAGAAATCAAACCGGTCATGCCGGAAGCGAGAATAGCTGCCTTCGCCGGACCACCGCGATATTTACCGACCATGGCAAAAGCGAGATCGAGAAAATATTTACCCGCACCTGCACGATCCAGAAGTGCGCCAAACAATACAAACAAGAAAACGAAACTCACAGAAACATCGATTGGAATGCCAAAGATCGCCTCGCCACCAAGCCAATGGTAGCCAATTAATCGAGTCAGCGAGAGACCTCGATGCGAAATAATATCGGGCATTGACTGGCCAAAAACCGAATAGGTGAGAAATATTATGGATACAATAACCAATGGTATCCCAATGGCCCGACGTGTTGATTCCAGCAACAATACAATGCCAAGACCGCCGATTATAACTTCTACTGGTATGCCGTTCCAAACCAGCATAATTCCGGAACGTTCTACAATGCCATCCCAGCCAATAAATAAATATAGAGCAACGAAACAGCCAACGATCGCGAGTAAAATATCTAGAATAGCAATTGGTTTTTTGGCCATCGACTTGGCGGCCGGAAACATCAAAAAAACCAGCAATAATGCAAAAGCTAGGTGAATCGCTCGAGATGGGACACCGCCAATGATTCCAAAATTGATTAAAAATGGTAGCGGGGAGGCAATCCACAACTGATAGACGGACCATAAAGCAGCGATAGCGCCAATTATTTTGCCCAGAGTGGGTCCGGTTACTCGCCCGGTATATTCTACCTCATCGATCTGTGCTTGGATTTCTTCCTCTGTAATATTGGAACCGATTCCCGTCTCAGCCATTTGTGTCCCCTGTGCGCTGCAATTTTTTTGGCAAACTTAGCAAAGAAAAACGGGCAGACGATGAAAACCGCCTGCCCGCTGATATAGCTCTACATTAAGCCTTTTTCTTTATAGTACCTCACTGCGCCCGCGTGTAGAGGTGCCGACAATCCATCTTTGATCATCTTTTTTGGATCAAGATTTCGGAAAGCTGGATGAAGTGTACGGAAGTCTGCGATGTTTTCCATAACGGAACGGACAACTTCATAAACCAAATCAGCAGATACATCTGATGAGGTTACAAACGTCGCCATAACACCAAAAGTCGTAACGTCTGCGCTACTTGTTTTGTATGTACCTTTAGGAATGGTGGCAAAGGCATAGAATGGATTTTTTGTAACCAATCCTTTTTCAGGAGATCCATTCAGATTGATGATTCTAGCACCACAGCCATCTGTCGCGATCGACACACCGGCATTCGGCACACCAACGGTATAACCATAGGCATCAATTTTACCATCACATAGGGCTTTAGATTGTTCGGTTGACGTCAATTCAGTCGCCACTTTGAAGGCTGATGTCGTTGTGCCATGAGCTTTCATCAGAACTTCCATAGTGCCGCGCTGGCCAGAACCTGGATTACCAATATTTACGCGTTTGCCTTTTAGATCATTCCAGCCGTTAATCCCGGAACTTTTACCAACAATGATTTGAAAGGGTTCAGGATGAACAGAGAATACGGCACGAAGTTTACCATATTTTTTGCCTTTAAATTTGCTTGATCCGTTATAGGCATGATACTGCCAATCGGACTGAGCCACGCCAAAATCTAATTCGCCTTGGCGTATTTGGCCGATATTGTAGGTAGAACCGCCGGTCGAAGGTGCAGAACACCGAATACCGTGTTTCCGGCCGGTTTTACGACCTTCTGCAGCTGATTTGTGAATCAAACGGCAAATGGCGTTACCTGTGGCGAAATACACGCCGGTAGGACCGCCAGTACCGATAGCGATGAATTGGCGTTTACCTGCCGCATCAGCACCAGAAGCACCGATCATAAAGGCGCCTGCTGCCAATCCAAAAGCCAATGTCGATACGGATAATTTTTTCAACATTTTATTAATCTCCCGAGTAAGTTTAGTTAATTTAAAATAGGTCCTTATTTATGACACGAAGAAATAGGTATAAGCCTGATAATCCCTACCAAGGCATCCCACACGCGCTCACATGATTTAGGGAGTTTCCAAAAACATAACCAAAGATTGTTCTGACCTCCCTAGTATCAGGTCAGGCGCACAGGTTTTCCTATGTCGCACTAGGGATCACCCTAAACCATGCTGGGTTTCGGACTCAAGTTATTCTTTTGAAATAATTGAATTAATTACAGAATCTACTGAGCGTGATAATTTTTCAACAATTGTATCAATGTCAGCTTTAGATGCAATAAACGGTGGCGCTAGCAAGACATGGTCGCCGTTAACGCCATCAATCGTGCCACCCATCGGGTAACAAATCATGCCATTATCAAATGCAGCTTTCTTAATTTTTGCATTAATTTTCAAGGCAGGATCGAATGGCGTTTTGGTTTCGCGGTCTTGCACCAGTTCGATGCCACGGAACAAGCCACGTCCGCGAATATCGCCGACATGGGGATGCTGGCCCAAAGCCTCATTCAGCTGCGCCGCCAAGTAATCTCCCATCTTGTTAACATTCGACAGCAGATCACGCTCAAAAATCGCCGTCATGACCGCAAGCGCTGCCGCACAGGCGACCGGATGCCCCATATAGGTATGACTATGCTGGAAAAACCCCGAGCCGTCATAAATGGTCTGGTAGATTTTATTCGTGCACAAAAGAGCGCCGATGGGTTGATAGCCGCCACCTAATCCTTTAGCGACCGTTATCATGTCGGGTATAATATCTTCCTGCTCAAAAGCGAAAAACGAGCCGGTACGACCCATGCCGCACATCACTTCATCCAATATCAACAACACACCATAGGTATCACATATCTCGCGAATACGTTTGAAATAACCGGGTACAGGCGGCACCGCCCCAGCGGTAGCGCCGACCACAGTTTCGGCGACAAAAGCCGCCACGCTATCTTCGCCGAGCCGCAAAATCTCGGTTTCTAATTCACCCGCGACACGTTGACCGTAGGCTTCCTCGCTTTCGCCATCTTGTTGACCCCGATAGGCAAAACACGGCGAGATATGAGAGACCTCTATGAGCAAGGGTTCGAATTGTTTGCGCCGCCATTGATTGCCGCCTGCCGCCAGCACCCCCAACGTATTGCCATGAAAACTTTGTTGCCGGGCAATTATATGGCGGCGCTGTGGCCCACCGTTTTCAAGATGATATTGCCGTGCCAATTTGAGCGCCGACTCAACCGCTTCAGAGCCGCCCGAGGCAAAAAAGACTTTACCAAACTCAGCTGGTGCTTTTTCAACGAGCAAGTCGGCCAGCCGTTCGGCCGGCTCGCTACTCAAAAATCCGGTATGGGCAAAGGCCAATTTAGCGGCTTGCACTTGAATGGCTTTGATGACATCCGAGTCACCATGCCCGAGGCATGACACTGCCGCACCGCCCGAGGCATCGATATATTCTTTGCCTTTGGCATCCGTCAAATACATCCCACTTCCACCGACGGCGACTGGTGGTATGTTTTGTGGATTGCGGTGAAAAACGTTGGTCATGTCAAATCAGTGTCGTTAAACTGTAGCAGTTAAATTAAATCGACCATCAAAAGGCGACAATGAGAACCATGGATATCAAAGATCATATACGCGGCATACCAGATTTTCCTCAACCCGGCATTTTATTTTACGACATCTCCACCCTCTTGGCGAATGCGGATGCCTGGCAAGTTACGATGGGGCGTTTGGCAAAAGAGGTTAGCCGCCATCAACCGGACTTACTAGCCGGTATTGAATCTCGTGGTTTTTTGGTGGCTGCACCACTTGCGCTCAAGCTTGGGCTCGGCTTCACCATGGTGCGAAAGAAAGGGAAATTACCAGGACCGACGATCCCCTTTGAATATGAGTTGGAATACGGCACCGATACGATTGAAGTACAAGCGGATGCGGTCAAGCCCGGTCAAAAGGTGGTTCTGCTGGATGATCTGTTGGCAACCGGCGGCACCATGGCGGCGGCGGTAAATCTACTGCGGCAAGTCGGCGCTGAAGTTGTCGGCAGCGCCTGTATTATTGAGCTAAATTTTCTCAAAGGGCGGGATAATTTAGATATCCCCTGCACGACGTTGGTCCAATACGACGATTAACAAAGAGTTCTGGCTCTAGCTTAAGCCGCTTGCGCGACTAATCGGCTGGCTGGCAGACAAAAGTTAACGGTCGTTCCTTCGCCATATTTGCTTTCAATACTCAGTTGTCCCCCGTGAGCTTCTATCAAAAGTTTGGTCAACGGCAATCCCAACCCAGTGCCCTCAATCGATCTGGTTTGATCATTTTCAACACGTGAAAATTCTTCCAAGATTGAAGGCAAATCTTCGGCGGAAATACCGATACCGGTGTCCTGAACTGAAACCACCAGATTACCAGTTTTGCTAATACAGATCGCGACTGTTATCTGTCCCGAAGCAGGCGTAAATTTCACCGCATTGGACAATAAATTTAGCAGAATTTGCTTAAACCGTCTTTCATCCGCCAATAAAGGCGGCAGGTTTTCAACCAGATCAACATTAATAATTAGGCCTTTTTTCTGTGCCAATGGATCAATAATGCGCAAGGCGCTTCCTAGACTATCGTCAAGGTCAAAATTATCTTCGCTTAGCACCAATTTGCCAGCCTCAGCTTTCGATAAATCAAGAATATCGTTGATAAGTGCGAGTAGATGCTGACCACTGCTATTTATATCTCTGGCGTAATCGGTGTATTGCCGGTTACCCACCGGCCCCATGATTTCGGATTTGATGACATCGGAAAAACCAATGATAGCATTTAACGGTGTACGAAGTTCATGGCTCATACTGGCCAGGAAAGAAGATTTTTCTTCATTTGCCCGCTCCGCTAAAATTTTTGAGCGCAGCAGTTCTTGTTCCTTATCTTCAAGAGCATGAAAATCCGTTCCAATGCGTTTGGTCATTAGATTGAAGGCCGTAATGACATCTCCCAATTCATCCTTGCTGGCATTTTCAATTTTATAGCGATCAGGGTTGGTTGGATCTGCACCCGCTGCCAGCAGATTTTGACGTAGCGCCAAAACCGGTTTTAGCACCATATTGCCGAGGATAATTGAGGTTACGCTGGTGACAAAGAAGGCAATTAGAAATACCAGGCCGATGATGCGGCCAACAAAGGCAATAAGCTCAATACCAATCCAAGAGGAATCCAGCCGGGCAATAATAAAATAGGGCGCCTCAATCGATTTCGGCGTCCACATAATTTCGTAGCGCTGACCGGCTACAGTTTCCATCATTTGCATTGAGGTGGTGGAATTTGGCGTATAGTCGGGTCCAATTTCTTCACCGAACTTACCCAGCCGCTTGCCTGCTTGATCGAATAACACCCCTCCACGTAATTTAGAATTTGGGGCTGACCCAGCTAACTAGTTCAAATACTGTTTAACCCACTGTTTTACTTGTCTTAATTGATCCTGTGGCTTGGGGTTGTTAAATCGCCACTCACATTCCTTTAAAAATAGCCCAAAATGCTCCTTTGGAACACC
>JABIIH010000021.1 GCA_018649245.1 Rhodospirillaceae bacterium
CCATGATGGGTGCGGTGACAGCCGGCATTCTCTGCCCGATCAACTGGATGCTTGAGGCGGATCACATTGCCGGCATCCTGAATGCCGTCAAGGCCAAGGTAATCGTCGCTCTGGCACCTACCGACGGCTACGAAATCTGGCATAAAGTCGAGCACGTTCAAGCGCAGGTCAAATCCTTACAACATGTTCTTCAGGTAGCTTTACCGGGGCAAAGAACCGATAACGCGCAGAATTTTGAGCGCCTACTTGAAGGTCAAAACGGGGCTGGTCTAGATTTTGAGTATGATGCCTCGACCGATGATATTGCGGTCTATGCCCATACCGGGGGCACCACCGGTTTGCCGAAACTGGCTCAACTGCGCCATGGCGCCTTCGCCTATAAATGTTGGGCCTATACGGAATTACTGGAGAACAAACCGGAACATGTTGTCTTTGCTGGCAGCCCATTGTTTCATATTGGCGGCATTGTTTATCACACGGTCAACGCCTTGGCCCACGGCTCGACAAGCCTGATGGTCGGCCCTGCAGGTTTTCGCCATAAGGCTATCATCGATAATTATTGGCAGCTGGTCGAAAAATACCAGATCACTGATCTCTTTGGCGTACCAACGACACTAACAGCGCTCGCTAATGTGCCGGTTGCCGAGGCCGACATTTCCACGTTACGCCCCTACACCATGACCGGATCGACAGGATTACCGATCGAAGTCTCCCGCTATTTCGAGGAAGAAATCGGCGTGAGAATTCTCTGTAATTACGGCATGACGGAAAATACGGCGACTATCGCTTTGCCGCCCCGAAACGGCGAGCCGCGATTTGGTTCCAGCGGTGTGCGGCTACCCTATACGCAAGTCCGTATCGTCGAATTAGATTCTGAAAATAATATCATCCGAGATTGCGACACTGATGAGATCGGCAGCATACTTGTTAAAGGACCCGGGGTTTTTCCGGGCTATTTGGACGACCGTATCAATGCCGAGGTGTTTCTGGCGGATGGCTGGTTTCATACCGGTGATCTCGGACGGTTCGATGAAGATGAGTATCTATGGGTCACCGGCCGGTCCAAAGATGTGATTATCCGAAGCGGCCACAATATCGATCCACTGGTTATTGAGGACGCGCTTAGAAAACATGCGGACGTTGCCCTGGCCGGGGCCGTCGGCCAGCCCGATGCTTATGCTGGTGAATTGCCGGTTGTTTATGTCCAACTGAAACCGGGCCGACAGACCAAGGTAAGTGAGCTAGCCGAAATCGCCGCCCAAAATATCCCTGAACGTGCGGCAGTGCCGAAGGAAATTAGGGTCATTGATCAAATGCCGCTGACGGCGGTCGGTAAAATATTTAAGCCCGAATTGCGGAAAATGGCGGCAGCCAAAGTATTTACTGAGGTGCTGGTCCCGCTGAAGGAAACGCCAAGCTCTTATGCCGTTGAAATGCAGGATCACGCTAAATATGGGATGCTTTGTAAAATACATATCACACCGGTAGACGATGTTGCCAAGGCAAAGGCCGCCGAGTTAGTTGATCAGATTACCAGTGGTTTTACTGTTAAATTCGAAATTGAGTGGCCCAGCTGACCTGGGACAATCTTCAGATTTGGAGGTAACTCAACTACGACTAACACTGCCGCCAAAATTTTTTTTAACGATTTTACTGAAAACCGCCTCTGGTCTCGCCATAGATATTAGCAAGAGGGAATATGGAGGTATTATGCTCGATAAACCACATTACGCGGGCCACCGGAAACGACTGCGGGATCGTTTTCTAAAATCAGGCAGTTCAGCTTTACCCGATTACGAGATGCTGGAATTGGTGCTGTTTATGGCCCAGCCCCGGGGTGATGTAAAACCGGTAGCCAAAAGTCTGTTGAAACAATTCGGCAGCTATGCCGGCGTCATCACCGCCGAGGAAAAAGAACTTAAAAAAATCGCCGGCCTTGGCGATGTTGCCGTGGCGGCCCTAAAAATTATCCGTGATGCGGCAATCCGGTTATCTCAAGATGAAATTACCGGTCAACCGGTGTTGAGCTCGTGGCAGGCGCTACTTGATTATTGCCGGTCCGCCATGGGGCGGGAGCAAAAAGAACAGTTTCGTATCTTTTTTCTAAATCGCAAAAATGTTTTGATTGCCGATGAACTGCAACAAGTCGGTACGGTGGATCACACACCGGTTTATCCGCGGGAAGTTGTTAAGCGTGCACTCGATCTTGGTGCGACCGCCATCATTATGGCGCACAATCACCCCAGTGGTGACTCAACACCCTCAAAGGGTGACATCGCGATGACCCAGGAAGTAAAAGAAGCTGGCAGCAAATTGGGTATTTCTGTTCATGATCATGTCATTGTCAGCCGCAACGGGACGTCGAGCTTTAAAAGCCTGGGACTGCTGTAGTGGCAGAGACAATGTTGCCTTCGCGGCCTAGGATTTTCTAAAAGCTGTTTTGTTTCTTAAAATTTAAGTCTAGATTGTTGTCTGCTTAAGCCATTGTGAAATCCAAATATCTGAACCAGAAGGAATCCGCTGCTCGCGGTTTTTTGGCGGCCTATTTTATGACACCAGCTAGAACTTTACGCGTCTTTCTGCCATTCGCTTTTGGCTTTTATCTTTCTTTTCTTTACCGTTCCGTAAATGCTGTTATTTCACCTGATTTGATCAAAGATATCGGTGTCGACGCGGCTAATTTGGGTCTTTTGACCAGCGCATACTTTATTGCCTTTGCCTCGTCACAAGTTCCGCTTGGTATTATTCTGGATCGGATCGGCTCTCGAAAGGTAGAGGCGAGTTTGCTGATCTTTGCCGCCTTGGGAGCAGTGGTTTTTGCTATTTCAGATTCGCTAGTTAATTTGATCATCGGCAGAGCATTGATCGGCTTTGGTGTTTCGGCCTGCCTGATGGCCGCGTTCAAAGCCTTTGTGGATTGGTTTCCAAAGGAACGTATACCTTTGGCCAACGGCGCCATTATGATGTTTGGCGGTTTAGGTGCGATGACGGCCACAGCACCGATTGAGTTCGCGCTTCAATTTTC
>JABIIH010000245.1 GCA_018649245.1 Rhodospirillaceae bacterium
CCTTTCAGGCAATGACACCTCATAGCCTTGGCACCTGGTTGATATTGGCTGGTTTCCTGGTTAATGCCGGCGCACCTCCTCTCACCGCGTGGCTGCCGGATGCCTACCCTGAAGCTTCCTTTAGCGGCACAGTGTTTCTATCCGCCTTTACCACCAAAACTGCCGTCTATGTCTTGTTGCGTGGCTACCCAGGCTCGGAAGTTCTGATTTATATCGGCGTCTATATGATTTTCTACGGCATTATTTATGCGCTTTTGGAAAATGATATGCGGCGCATTTTGTCTTATTCGATCATCAATCAGGTCGGCTTTATGGTGACCGGTATCGGTATTGGCACCGAAATGGCGCTCAATGGTGCGGCCGCCCATGCCTTTACCCACATCATTTATAAAGCGTTATTGTTGATGTCAGCTGGTTCGGTGCTCTACATGACCGGCGGCAAACGAAAATGTACAGATCTTGGCGGTTTATTCCAAAGCATGCCGATCACCTGTATTTGCGGTATTATTGGTGCGCTGGCAATTTCGTCTTTCCCACTTACCTCCGGTTTTATTTCAAAATCGATGATCGCTCAGGCAGCTGGTGACGAAAATTTATTTTTTGTCTGGATGTGTTTGGCAGCAGCCTCAGCAGGGGTTTTCCTGCACGCGGGTATTAAGTTTCCGTGGTTTGTCTTTTTTCAGAAAGATTCCGGTCTTAGACCGAAAGACCCACCGTGGAACATGAAGGCGGCGATGATCTTTTTTGCTTTCCTGTGCATTGGCTTGGGCGTTCTGCCGGGACCTCTCTATGAAATATTACCGTTCTCAACGTCCTATGAGCCCTATACGGTGCCCCATGTGGTCAATCAGTTACAGCTATTGTTGTTTGCCGGACTGTCATTTTTCCTAGCCCTGCCGATAATGAAGCGAACCCTGACGATCAGTCTCGATTGGGATTTCTTCTATCGCAAATTCGGTGTCTGGCTGATGCGCTTCCTGACCCGCGGCGTGGTTGAAATGCGCCGGGATATTTTTGAAACGCTGCACGGCTGGGTACAAGGAATTATCAAGGCCACCATTCGCTATCACGGCCCGGATGGCATAATGGCGCGCACCAATGCTGTTGGCGGCTCCGTCGCAGTTATTATCGTTATGCTGACACTCTTTATGTTGGTGTTTTACTGGCAGGTTTAGGGCTGGGATAAATCAGTAAGCCCTGTTCGCCAAAGGCCTGAGCCGGGGCAAAACCGGTAAAATATTTATATTCCCGACCCGTGCTTTGAGCAAAATCGAGTATCAGTCTTTCGCAGTGCCGCATTTCACGCTCGGGATCGGGCGGGTCCATATCTTTGTCTGAATTATCGAGATAAATCCAGGTATGGGCTGCCGCAACTTCGATAGCGTACTCAATGCAGATGACGCGGTTGATGCCGTCGACGACAATCAAGTCCGGAGGCGGCGATTTAATACTCTCGGTGAAAGATTTGCCATCCCACCAAATGATTTCAACATTTTCACATCCGGCATCGGTTAGACTTTTGCTCACTTTTTCGAACCAGGCTTTGTCCGTTTCATGAGTGATAACCTCTTTGCACCGATTGGCATACCACAAAGTCGATTGACCGCTGCCAAATTCGACGAGGTGCATGTTTTTATTTAATATTTGAGCCAGAGCTTGGCGCGCGCCAAATGGAATAATGGGCGCTTTGGGATAGTACTTGAAAAGTTTTTTTAAAATCGCTTGGAAGATGATCAGTGGAAATCGAATAATTTCTCTGAGCGGCGCAATATTGCCTTTTTCATCATGCAATCGGGACCGACGATATTGGATCATTTTCGACTATTTTTTACCACCGAGTACGCGGGGGTCCCAAGCCTTAACAGCCACCGCCCGGCCTTTATGAGAACGCACGACTTTGGGTTTTACCACCTGACTTACCTCCGGCGTATCATGCGCCTTGGTAAAATCCTCGCGCATTTCTTCGAGATAAATTTCAGCTCGAAGGCCACGTTTTATTGCTGCCCGATAGGCCGGTGTGCGGCGGCAAATCTTAGACAGATGTTCAGCTGAATGATGGCCAAAACGCCGCCACACACTGTCAACAAATGTCTGTACATCTTCACTAAGATTAAAATCACCTTCAAAGTTCGGACGGCCCTTGACCCAGGCTCGATGCACCGCGGGCTCAATCGGGCCGATTTCCTCAGCAACAAAAATAGCCGGCACCAACTTTTTACCGTTATAAGCGACGGCATAATAGGATTGGGACAAATACAACAAATATTGCAGTTTCACAGGCTGCATATACTCATTATCATTGAGTGCCCGGTCGGAAATCCAAAAGGCGAGGTCAAAGACTGAATTGACGGCTGCCGGCATTATAATCCAAATCCTAAGTTTTCTGACTAATTTACAATATTATAGGTCGGCGGTTAAAAAAACTTCAAGAAAACAATATTTGATGATTAATTTTCACGCAGGCATTGAGGACGGCGGATTCTAGTGATATTCCTATAGTAAGTCTTTAGTACAGTGGGGAAAAATACATGCCATCAATTACAATGACGGTAAATGGAAAAGAAGTTTCAGGCGAGGTCGAAGGACGCACCTTACTCGTCCAATTCATCCGGGATCATCTAGGTTTAACCGGCACTCATGTCGGCTGCGATACTTCACAATGCGGCGCTTGCACGGTTCATATGAACGGTCGCGCGATTAAGTCTTGCTCGATTTTAGCAGCCCATGCCGATGGCGCCGAAGTGGCGACAATTGAAGGCTTGGCAGATGGCGACACCCTGCACCCGATGCAGGAAGCTTTCCGTCAACATCATGCCCTGCAATGCGGCTTCTGCACCCC
>JABIIH010000253.1 GCA_018649245.1 Rhodospirillaceae bacterium
ACCAGGGATTAATGCTGGAAGATTAGCTGGCAGAAGACCCGAGAAAGGCAATTTTTTTATCGAGGGCCTCAATCAGTCCTGAAACTTTGCCGCCGCTATTGCGGATAACGGAAACAAACTCGGAGCGCTGGGTTTGAATCCAGCTGACGCCTTCAACCACAATATCAATAATCTGATACCTCCCATCGGTAAATTTTACCCGCCAGATAATGCGTATCGGCTTAGCGCTTGAGCGGTTGATGCGGGTTTTTACAAAGGCAGAACTTTTTCGGCTGGTTGTTTCGCTAATTTGTAAGTTAGCATTGGTATAAGCTTTGAAGCGTTTGGTAAAAGTCGCGATGATAAATTCTTCGAATAAATTCAGATATTGCTGTTGTTCCTGACGGGAAGCGCGACGCCAGTACCGGCCCAACACCCACTTGGCGACGCCATTAAGATCAAAGGTGTCTAGCATCAAGACGCGAAATCGATTTTGTCGTTCTTTGAGCGTTATATTTTCAATCAGTAGGGATTTTTGTGCTCGATCAGACAAGGTGCTAATAAATTTTTGGGCGCCATCGGTAAATTCATCAGCTTGGACCGGCGGGGTCTGCAGGGTAACGCCCACCCAGAGCCCAAAAACAGCGGCAATAAAACCGCGACGGCTGATGCTCATTTTTCAGTACCGGAATTTTTCCCAGAAATATTTTTAACACCACTGTCGGCGGGCTGATCATTGGGATCATCCAACTCAAAATTATCAGAGAAATTCGGCGTCTCGTTATTTTTAGAACCGGCGCCATTTGAGATGTCTTCGTTTCGGCGCTGACGATAAAGACTGCGAATTGCAGCATAGAAATCGATCGAAGATTTTTTGAGATCATCGAGGACGTCCCATAACTGGTCGCGAGTATCAATGCCGCTGATGATCGTGCGGGTCAAAGGAACCCAATCATTGTCAGAATTCTCTGCCCACCAATTGATCGGATCGAGGAAAAAGTCAACGACTTTGCCAATGGCATCCCGTGGATTGGACGGCCCAAACAGCGGCAGCATAATATAAGGGCCTTCACCGACACCCCAGACTGCCAGGGTTTGGCCAAAGTCTTCGTCATGTGGCTCCCATCCCCAATCGGCTGCTTGGTCACGGAAGCCGGCGATGCCGGCAGTCGAGTTGATGACAAACCTAATGATGGTATCACCGGCGCGTTCAGATTCACCCTGCAGAACATCATTGGCCAACACGACCGGTGTTTTTAAATTGTTGAGAAAATTGTGCACGCCAGTACGGACGACTTCCGGAAACAGTGCTCGATAAAGTGACGTTACCGGTTTGATGATGCCTTTATCAAGACCTTGGTTAAAACTAAAAATAAAGCGATTGGTCGGTTCTATTGGATCATTTATTTTATTGTATTCAGCCAGCGCTTCGGCATCGTCTCTTGGTGCTGAGGCGCAGCTTGCCAAGGTGACCATTGCTAATAAAAGCACTGAAATTTTCAAGAACGATTTTATCTTTCCGCGCACCGATTTTTATCCTGTTTTTGTTGCCCAGTATAGGCGAGCTAACTTCAAACTTTTTTTAATTCACTAAGCCAATACACTAAACCTAGCGCAAAAAAAAACTAATACCCAACATATTGAGGAAACAATCTTAATAACGGATTACAACTTTCCACCCTATTTTGGCGTAATCTTAAACACTCTACACAGAAATTACAGCGCTCAAGTTAAAAAAACACTTCTAAAAACCCATATTTATCGAGTGTTAGTGATGTATGTTGTATTTAAGCAACACTCTCAGCCAATTTTCCGGTACTCGATTAGAAAGAAGTGTTTGAAGAAATAGGATCCTCGCCGTTTTCGATCATGCCTCTCGCGTTATTTTTGTCCTCATAAATAAATGGGAACGAACCACTCATTTTTAAAGCTTGAATATATATAAAGAAATACTTATATCTTTATATAGTTTATTTAATTACGGCTGGCAAGATTTTGGACAATTTAATTACGACTTTGAAAGCAGTGGCAGAGCCAACGCGGCTGCGTTTATTGGCGCTTTGCTCCCAAGGCGAATTCACAGTCAGTGAGCTTGTGCAAATTCTTGGTCAATCCCAGCCTCGGGTGTCCCGCCATTTAAAGTTATTGTGTGATGCCGGCTTGCTGCAAAAACTGCGTGAAGGCAGTTGGATGTTTTATCGGTTTGCCCCGGATGAAAAGGCCGCATCGCTGGCCGATCAATTGTTGTCATTCATTCCCAAAGATGACGCCATGATAATTCTGGATCAAAAACGACTTAAAGAAGTTAAGGCTGAGCGAAGTAAAGCGGCAACCGACTATTTTCGTCAGAATGCCATGCATTGGGATAAAATTAGAGCCCTGCATGTCGATGCCGTGGAGGTTGAGCAGACCGTCAGTGATATTTTACTTGAGAAACCGGGCGAAAAATTTCTCGATATTGGTACCGGTACCGGTCGTATGTTGGAGCTGATCGCACCCCATTTCCAAGCAGCGGAGGGTATCGATCAATCGCATGAAATGCTGGCCATTGCCCGCGACAATCTGGACCGGGCAAAGATCAGAAATTGTCAGTTGCGTCAGGGCGATATGTACCAATTGCCGTTTCCTGATCAAAGTTTCGATGCGGCATGCCTCCATATGGTTCTGCATTTTGCCGATGAACCAGCAAAAGTAATTGCCGATGCGGCACGTATTCTCAAACCTGGCGGCAGATTGCTTGTCATTGATTTGGCGCCGCATAGTTTGGAAGAACTGAGAAAAAAATATCATCACCGCCGGCTCGGTTTCTCTGATGGAGAAATTGTTCATTGGTATCAAAGAAATGGCCTGCAATTTAAATCACCGGTGCATCTGCCGGGTGGGCAGCTGACTGTTGCTTTGTGGCTCGGCATCAAGAATTAGCAAGGTGAAAGTACAGTAATGAATAATAAAAATGAACTCGTCATGCCGATCGCCCAACCGCTATCGGGAAAGGTTGGGGTCTCGTTCGAGTTTTTCCCCCCTAATACGGAGAAAATGGAGCAAACGCTCTGGAACTCGGTCGAAAGACTGGCGCCGCTGTCACCCGATTTCGTTTCGGTCACTTATGGTGCTGGTGGTTCGACCCGGGAACGAACTCATTCGATTGTCAGCCGTATTCAAAAAGAAAAAGGTATCGCCGCCGCAGCTCATCTCACTTGCGTTGCCGCCAGCCGTGATGAAGTCACGGCAGTCGCCGAAAATTATTGGGCTGAAGGTATCCGCCATATCGTCGCTCTTCGCGGCGACCCGCCCGAAGGCCAAGAAAAATATGAACCGCATCCGGACGGATTTCCGTTCGCCGTCGATTTGGTGACGGCGCTTAAAAAAATTGCTGACTTTGATATTAGTGTCGCGGCTTATCCGGAGGTTCATCCAGAAGCAAAATCAGCTGAGTCTGATCTAGATAACCTCAAACGGAAAATCGATGCCGGGGCGAATCGGGCGATCACGCAATTTTACTTTGATGCTGCCACTTATCTGCGCTTTCGAGATCGTGTGGCAGCGGCTGGTATTACGGTGCCGATTATTCCCGGTATTCTGCCGGTGACAAATTTCAAACAAGTCCTAAAGTTCGCCGGTATGTGCGGCGCTTCGGTGCCGGATTGGATGGCCGATCTGTTCATCGGTCTAGATGATGATCCTGGGACGCGCCAGTTGGTGGCGGCGACAGTAGTGGCGGAGCATTGCCGGGTCTTGCAATCCGAAGGTGTCGATAGATTTCATTTTTATACCTTGAACCGGGCTGATTTGGTTTATGCGATTTGCCACATTTTGGGCATCCGAGAGCAAGCTGACAATGGCTAAAAATACCAAGCCAACGATACACGATGAGTTAGTTGCCTTATTCCAAGAGCGCATTGCCGTGCTTGATGGTGCGACCGGCACGATGATCCAAGCCCATGAATTGGCAGAAAGTGATTTTCGGGGCGAACGCTTCAAAGATCATGGCCATGACCAAAAAGGTAATAACGATCTGCTGACTCTGACGCGGCCTGATATTATCCGTGAAATTCATGATGCTTATATCGCTGCCGGTACTGATATTATCGAGACCAATACCTTTAATTCGACAAAAATTTCACAAGCCGACTATGGCCTCGAAGAAATTGTCTACGATTTAAACTTCGAGGCGGCACGGCTGGCCAAGGAAGCCGCTGCGGCAGCAGAAAGCAAAGTTTATGTCGCTGGCGTTTTGGGTCCGACCAACCGGACGGCCTCGATCTCGCCCGATGTTAATGATCCGGGCTATCGCAATATTTCTTTTGATGAATTAGCCGAGGCTTACACCCAAGCTGCCGGGGCGCTGATTGACGGTGGTGCAGATATCCTGCTGGTCGAAACGATTTTTGATACCCTCAATGCCAAGGCGGCCCTTTACGCAGTGATGAAGCTGCAAAAGGAACGCGGCATTGATGTGCCGCTGATGGTCTCGGGGACAATTACCGATTCGTCCGGGCGCACGCTAACCGGCCAGACCCCCGAAGCATTTTGGAATTCTGTCGCTCATGCAAAGCCGCTGGTCATCGGGCTAAATTGTGCCCTCGGCGCCGCCGATCTCCGCCCTCATATTCAGGCGCTGGCCAGGAATGCCTCGACTTATGTCAGCCTGCATCCCAACGCCGGATTACCCAACGCTTTTGGTGGCTATGATGATACGCCTGATTATATGGCTAAAACGCTCAATGAGTTTGCGGCCAGCGGTTTCTTAAATGTTGTCGGCGGCTGCTGTGGCACAACGCCGGATCATGTGGCCGCCATTGCTGAGAGCGTCCAAGGGGTTCTGCCGCGGGTTCTGCCAGACCTTGATGTCCATGGCCGGCTCAGCGGCTTGGAGCCCTTAAACATTGATAACGTTACCGGCTTTGTCAATGTCGGTGAGCGGACCAACGTTGCCGGTTCGGCCCGGTTTAAAAAACTGATCATGGAAGGGGATTATGAAACCGCCCTCGATGTGGCTCGCCAACAGGTTGAAAACGGTGCCCAGATCATTGATGTCAATATGGATGAGGCCATGCTCGATGCCGAAGCGGCGATGGCTCGCTTTTTGAAATTGGTCGCCTCTGAACCTGACATTTGCCGGGTCCCGGTAATGATCGATAGTTCTAAATGGTCGGTCATCGAAGCCGGTCTCAAATGCGTGCAAGGCAAAGGCGTGGTCAATTCGATCAGCCTCAAAGAGGGTGAGGAGGCTTTTAAAGCACAAGCTCAGGAAGTTCTCTATTACGGTGCGGCGGCCATTGTCATGGCGTTTGATGAGCAAGGCCAAGCCGACAGTTATGAGCGGATGATTGAGATTTGTGAGAAATCCTATCGCCTTTTAACAGAAGAAGTAGGCTTCCCGCCGCAGGATATCATTTTTGATCCCAATATTTTTCCGGTCGCAACCGGCATTGAGGAACACCGCAATTTCTCCAAAGCCTATATCGATGCGGTTATATATATCAAAGAAAATCTACCGCATGCGAGTATTAGCGGCGGACTCAGCAATGTCTCCTTTTCTTTCCGCGGCAATAACGCGGTTCGCGAAGCGATGCATGCGGTCTTTCTCTATCACGCCGTCAATGCCGGCATGGACATGGGCATCGTCAATGCCGGTCAGTTGGCTGTCTATTCTGATATTGAGCTAGGTTTAAGAGAGCGCATCGAAGACGTTATTCTCAACCGCCGCGACGATGCTACCGAACGCTTGCTGGAGGTTGCCGATCAGGCGCAGGGCCAAGCCAAGGAAAAAGCTGAAGATTTATCCTGGCGGGAAGGCTCGATCGGCGAACGTATGGCCCATGCTTTGGTTAAGGGCATCACCGAATACATTGTTGAAGATGCCGAAGAAGCCCGTCTGCAGTTTGACCGGCCGATTGAAGTGGTTGAAGGGCCGCTGATGGATGGTATGAATTTGGTCGGTGACTTGTTCGGCTCCGGTCAGATGTTCCTGCCGCAAGTGGTCAAATCCGCTCGGGTGATGAAGCTGGCAGTAGCCCATTTGGTGCCGTTCATCGAAGCAGAAAAAGAAGCCAGCGGTATCATTGAAGCCAAAGGCAAAATTTTACTGGCGACGGTGAAAGGCGATGTCCATGACATTGGCAAAAACATCGTCGGCGTGGTGCTGCAATGTAACAATTACGATGTCGTCGATATTGGTGTGATGGTGCCTTATGAGAAAATTATTGAAGCTGCCAAAGCTGAAAATGTCGATATCATCGGCTTGTCTGGCCTGATCACGCCGTCATTGGAAGAAATGACCTCGGTCGCCAAAGAACTCTCCCGCGACAAATTCGACATTCCGCTGCTGATCGGTGGTGCGACAACATCAAAAGTGCATACAGCGGTCAAGATTGCCCCCAATTATGAAGGCTCGACCATTTATGTTACCGACGCATCCCGCGCGGTTGGGGTCGTCAGCAATCTTTTAAGCGATACCCTGCGCGATCAATATGTCGCGGAAATTAGTGTGGAATATGACAAAATTCGTGCAGAATTTGAAGGCCGAGACCGCAGTGATAATCTTGCCGCCCTTGAAGACGCCCGGGACGCAGCCCATGAAATTGACTGGTCTGAAGCGGTGCCGGTTGAGCCGAGTTTTCTCGGTGTGCGGGAGTTTAACGATTATGATCTTGCCGAGCTAACCACCCGAATTGATTGGACGCCTTTTTTCCGCACTTGGGAACTCGCCGGCACCTATCCGAAAATATTGGATGACGCGACGGTTGGCGATGCGGCGCGCTCGCTCTTCAATGATGCGCAAGCCATGCTGCAGCGCTTGATCGGCGAGCAGTGGTTGCGTGCAAATGCGGTGGTTGGTTTTTTCCCGGCCAATGCCGTCGGTGATGATATTGAGATCTATACAGATGACAGCCGCACTGAGGTTCAAACAATTATTCCATTTGTCCGCCAGCAAATGACCAAAACCTCGGGCCGGGCGAATTTTTGCCTCACGGATTTTATTGCGCCCAAAGAGACCGGCCTGAAAGATTACATTGGCGGCTTTGCTGTCACTGCCGGACTTGATATTGAAAACAAGCTCCAGGAATTTGCCAAATCCCATGATGATTACAGCGATATCTTGCTCAAAGCCCTGGCCGATCGTCTGGCCGAAGCCTTTGCCGAACGTCTGCATGAGCGGGTTCGTAAAGAGCTCTGGGGCTACGAGGCGGATGAAAACTTATCCAATGACGAGTTAATAAAAGAAAACTATGCCGGCATCCGTCCGGCCCCCGGCTATCCGGCCTGTCCCGATCACTCGATTAAGCCGCAATTGTTTGAGCTTTTAGGCGCCACGGCAAAAACCTCTATTGACCTAACTGAAAGTTTTGCCATGATGCCCGCCGCATCAGTGTCGGGCTATTATTTCTCTCATCCGTCATCTCAATATTTTGGGATCGGTAAGATAGGTAAGGATCAGGTGCAAGATTACGCCCGCCGCCGTGGGGTCTCGGTTGAGCTTGCCGAAAAATGGCTCGCCCCTAACCTCAGTTATGCGCGATAGATTTTGACTTTTGAGCTTTGGGGTTGTCGTGACACCAGAATTTGTTTTGACCATGAGCTGCCCGGATAAAGCCGGGATCGTCGCCGCCACGACCGGCTGTCTGGCTGAGCTCGATTGCTTTATCACCAAGACCGCGCATTTTGCCGATAGCGAAACCGCGCGGTTTTTTGGCCGCATGGTGTTTCGGATAGATCAACAGGGCTTGTCACCGGATGATGTGCGCAAGGCTTTTCAGGCTGTTGCTGATCGCTTCGAAATGGATTGGCAGATGCGCAACAAAGCAAATAATAAACGCGTGCTGATCATGGTGTCGAAGCCGGAGCATTGCCTCAACGATCTCCTCTACCGCTATCGCATCGGGGCGATGCCTATGGAGGTAACGGCGATTGTCTCCAATCACCTGGATTTAAAGCCGCTCGCCGATTGGCATGACATTCCCTATCATCACCTGCCGGTCAGCAAAGATACCAAGCAGGATCAGGAAGCCGCTCTGTTGAAGATTATTGAGGATACCAACACAGATTTGATTGTGTTGGCGCGTTATATGCAAATTCTGACGCCTGAATTTATTACCAAGCTATACCCCCGCGTGATCAATATTCATCATTCTTTCCTGCCGGGCTTCAAAGGTGCCAAGCCCTATCATCAAGCCCACGCCAGAGGTGTTAAAATCATTGGCGCGACGGCTCATTTTGTGACTGAAGATTTGGACGAAGGGCCGATTATCACTCAAGCAATCGAGCGGGTTGACCACACTCAAACGCCGGAAGATTTGGCGGCAGTCGGCCGTGATGTCGAGAGCCAAGTGCTGGCGCGGGGGATGCGGGCGGTGCTTGAAGACCGGGTACTGCTCAACGGCCATCGCACCATCGTATTCAGATAAATTTTTTGCGCATTGGATTGGATATGACCGAAGCTAAAAACAGCGACCGTTATTTCGAAGATTACACGCCTGACGAGGTCGTTATTATCGGTGAAGTAGAAGTTGATGAAGAGGAAATGATCAGCTTCGCCCGAGCGTACGATCCTCAAAGTATTCATATTGATCGGGAAAAAGCGATCGATGGTCCGTTTAATGGTCTGATTGCCAGCGGTTGGCTCACCGGCAGCTTGATGATGCGATTTTTCGCCCAAAATTTTCTATCTGAAATTTCCAGTATTGCTTCGCCGGGATTGGATGAAGTGCGTTGGCTGGCGCCGGTTCGCCCTGGAGATGTTTTAACTTTTCGGGTTACGACTACAGAGACCCGACGCTCGCAAACCAAACCTGACCGCGGTATTGTCAAAACCTTTACTGAAATACTCAACCAGGATGAGGTTGTGGTCATGAGCACAAAAAACGTCAACGTCATCTATTGCCGCAATCCTGCATAATAATTATCTGACAAAAAAATAGATTTTTGGTTGATGTGCTTAAAGTCTTCTGTTATAAAATGGTCAAAATTAAATGACTATGGTAATAATAAATGGACAATTTGGAGCGAGAACTTCCGGCCGGTGAGTTTAAGGCAACCTGTCTGAAGATTATGGATGAAGTCTCACAAGACCGGCGCAGCGTCACCGTCACCAAGCACGGCAAGCCGGTGGCGCGAATGGTGCCGGTTAAAGAGCAGCCGGGTTCACCCTTTGGCTGGCTTAAAGGCTCGGTGACCTTGGCCGGCGATATTGTCGGCGCGCCAAGAGAGGTGGCGAGTTAAATACAAATGAATGCTGGTATTGGATACACATGTCTGGGTTTGGCTGGTCAGCGGGATTGAAGCGATGGGCCAGCAAACACTCACAACAATTGAAGCAGCAGCCAAGGCGGGCGAAGTCACTATACCCGCCGCTTCGGTTTGGGAAATTGCAATGTGGGAAAAGCGGGGGCTGGTTGTGCTCGCTAAACCCTGTGCCCATTGGGTGGCGGATGCAGTTTCGGCGCCTGGATTATCGGTCCAGCCGATGACGTCAGAAATCGCAGTTGAAGCCGTCAACCTGCCGGGATCGTTTAAAGGTGATCAAGCGGATCGGATGATTGTGGCGACGGCGCGGCTGTGCGGAGGCCAAGTGGTCACAGCGGATCAACGCATTATGGATTACGGTCAGGCCGGGTATGTTGGGGTTCTGGCGGCTTGAGGTTGGATTAATTAATCTGCCAAAAGCCGTCGGCCCCAACGAACTGCACTTTCAAAATCTTCTGAAATCGGAATTTTTGCTGCCTGCATCGCTCCGGTTACCAAGGCACCTTCACTCAAACCGAAATTTTCGACCACCAAGCCGTCCGGTGCCTGGAGATCACCACTCGTTTCGTTGAGCGGTAGCTCGAACACATCGTGTAATTTCATTAATCGTGCAGCGTAATCCTCTTTATCCAAACTATAGCCAAGTACCGGCTTGCCGAGGCCCAGCATAAGACCCATTTCAAGCGCCGTACCAGCTTCGAGACTAGGTCCCCGAAACGGCGACATATTGGCGATCAGCAAATCACAATTCGTGATCAGCTCACGGCATTGATCGAAAATCTCTCCGGCCATCTTAGCATCACCGTTAAACAGTCGGTCTCCGGCCATATCCAGTTGCGAAACTCCGGCCATGCCATAGCGTTCACAAATAGCTTTTTTATTATTATCTATGTCTTTGCTATTGGGCAGAAAAATATCCGGACCTGATAAATATACGCGAAACATCTCATTTCTTTCACTTGTTAAGGATAATCTCTCTATGGCAGTACCAGAGGTGATTTTATCCCATCCACTCAATACATTTTACTAACGATTTTTGCATCTCCGCTGCCGGTAGGTTAATGCGCCGGCCATGACCCGGTAAAACCCACTCGAATTTATAGTCCAGTAATGTTTTCATTGAGGTTGTCTGGATGCTCCAATCATACCAGCAGGCGGTGCGAAAGGCGCGGAGATTTTGCGCCTCAATGTTCCAAGCCAGGTGATCGCCGGTAAATAAAAAACTCTCTTGGTATAACAGGCAAGCTGAACCCTTGGTGTGGCCTGACACCGGAAGGATGACCAATTCGTCATCAATTTCAAACGGCTCACTACCGGTAATTTTATGCTCCACCTCGCCGGCACTTGAGACCGCATCATCGATATGGATGAAACGCTGGCAGCCAAAATGATCGGCATATTTTTGGTGATCAGCGATATCGTCACGATGGGTGAGAAACATTATGTCGAGGCCACCCATTCGCTCGATTTCTTTTACCAAAGCGCCGGCAAAGCGGGGAGAATCCACCAAAATATTACCGGCCTGGCGTTGAATAAAATAACTGGTAGCGCCAAAACTGCTTTCAGCATGATAACCACAGTGAAACACATTATCGGCTATCAGATCAGGAAATCTGAGCTGCGCATCAATGGCGGTTTTTTGTTCGGTGCCAATCGCACCAACGGGACAGGAAATCAGCGCTTTTTGGGCCTGGCGGATGGATTTGGCGCTATCGGGTTGATTGTGGACAAAGGAATTGCTCGCTGCCCCTTTAAAACTTTCCGGCGCGAGCCAATTGCAGGTCGAACAGTCAATGCAGCTTTGATCAACATAAAAATTTCCAGCAATATTTTCCGCTAGCCGCAAAGAGGATTTAGCCACCACACTTGGCTCGGGCAACCATTGGAAATTGTTTGGCGCGACGGGTAAAGTAACAGGTATTCTGACCTGACCGGCGGCCGTCGATGGCCCGGCAAATGGTTTCATTGTCAGCTTCATTGAGCGTGACGCCGGCGATCTTGCCTTTGGTATTAAAGGCAAATTCAAGCTGCCACAATTCGGTTGAGGAATCGAGTTGAGCTAAAGTGGCGCGGTGGCGACCTTTCAGACCATCGCCGCGGCTAAAGCAGCCAAAATGTGAGACTGGTAACGTGAGCAATTGCTCGGTGGCTGTTGCTGGGTCTGTGGATTCGAGTATTCGACCACTTTCATTTTGCTTAACATTATCACCAAACAACCAGAATCCAGCGCGATCAAGCAAGCTCAATTTTTCAGCAAGCAAGGAATTCAATTTTACTTTTGCAGTTTCGGCTTCACCACGACGCACCATATTTACGAGCCTCGCCACAGTTCTATTCATCGCTGCATTTTTAGGCGTCGCCTGTCTTGTATTGGCCTTGGTTGGCAATTTCAGTCCTAGTTTTTTGAGCGCTGCTGACTGAGCTTCATTCAAGCAGTCAGTTTGATAGTCAATATCTTTGGCGAACCACGCGTGTCGATGGATCAGTGCCCACATTAATAAAGCTGTATCCGTCACGCTCAACCCGGCATCATCGGCCAAGGCTGAACTGAGATCACGGCAAGTATCGATAAAGCCCTCACCTTCGTTGAGCCAGAAATTTACCTGCAATTGTTCTGATCTGGCACCGAGCACCTGCAAAAATTTGTCAATTTCACCGGTTTTTACGGTGATGGAATTGTCCGAAGTTTGATTGGCAAAACGGGCTGATTGTAACGCCGGCATGAGTTCAATATTGGCAGTTGGGTCATTCTTTAAGGCTAGATTGCGACCGAACAGCTGATCTCGTTCCGGCCCGATATGGAGCTGCATTAAATTATCGTAAAATTTGGCGCGGTGATTTTTAAAAAGCGCTGCCATTTTATCGCTATCGGCAGCCATTTTTGCTGCCAGCTCACTTGACCACACGGCAGTAATATTTGACCAGCTTTTCGTGGTGTTGAGAATAAATTGAACGTCCTGTTCGGATATTTTTTGATCCAAATAATGTATGTCGAGGGCGATGTCAGTGGCCCCGCCAGAAGTGGATTTAACGTGCGGCAGGATTTGGCCGTTGGCGCCGTATAGTTGATCGAAGGCGCTGCCTTTCGTATCGGTTGATTTTAATATGAGAATGGGTGCCGCCGGCATGGTGTTCTGGGCGGCAACATTTTGGGCTGTTACAATAATCAACGATATTGGCTGATCGTAGAATTGCCGGAAAAGTTTGCCAATATTTATGCCGTTTGAAACTTGAACGGCAAGAGCGGAGTAGTCGACCGACTTCAGCGGAGGCTGAGAAGTTTTGCTAATGGTCAGCTTAGCCAACGCGCTCTGGCCAGCTTGCCGAGGTGTCAAATCAATAAAAACGGGTGGCTTTTCTTGTTGTATTTTTACCAGAGCCGCCCGTTTGCTTTCTTGGGCTTCGTCGGCTTGCTGTTTAACCAGGAAAAAGGCTACGCCACCCAGCAATATGACCAATCCAACAAGTACGCCAATAAGCCGCCTATTCACGTTTATCTCCCGACTGCCGGTCATTCACCAATATTTTAGTCAACCGCATTCAATCTACGCTAGCAGGACTAAGTTAAAGGTTCAATCGTCACTAATAATTTCTGATTCTAGCAGCTTGAAACCAAATCTATGTAGATAACAAGTTTGTGCTCTTGGAACGGCCCGAATTTAAAAAAAGTACTTGGCCTTATTTAATGGATGGTTATGCTCACACTACTAACGGCAATAATAAAGTAGTGATCAGGCAACCGGAGTAGCAGGAGAAGAAGTTGGCACCATCCAACGAATTTAATGCAGTAACTGTCATCGCCCAAGATGCAATCAAAAAAATGATTGAGCTAGGCGTGCCAGCCAGTCCAGCTAACTACATGGTCTGGTATCATTATTATGCCAATTCCCATCCTGATTTAAAACGCACCATTGACGTCCTTTTGGACAACAATCAGGATTTTGACGATGCTCAATGTGCCAAAATCTATGAACAATATTTTACCCTTGATGTTGAAAGTGGACTGCTTGATTCAGCATCGGGTAGCTTTGAAAAAATTATCGATCGGGCGGTTCAATATTTGGATGAAGCAGGAACCGATGCGGCAGAGTTTGGTGAGACTTTGGCGGACGCTTCGGGCGGTCTAGCGGGGCAATCCAGCCCCGATGAGGCGCGGGATATAATCAGTGGTGTCGTTAATGCCACCCAAGAAATGGAGAATCGAGCTAAAGTTTTAGAGGAACGACTGGCAGCAGCTTCATCTGAAGTCGCCGATCTCCGGCAGGAGGTTGAAATTACCCGCCGGGAAGCGGCAACGGATGGACTTACCGGCCTCGTCAACCGCAAACGCTTCGATATCACGTTACGCGAAACCGCCGCCGAAATGATGGAAGCTGGCGAAGACATGTGCTTGCTTATGCTGGATATCGATTTCTTTAAGAAATTTAACGATAATTATGGCCATCAAACGGGGGACCAGGTTCTCAAACTTTTGGCAATGACCTTAAATGAATGTATTAAAGGGCAAGACACGGCGGCGCGTTACGGCGGTGAAGAATTTGCTGTCATCTTGCCAAATACTTTACTCAACCCTGCTATTCTTCTGGCAGAAAATATTCGCGAACGCGTGTCGCGGAAAAGTATTATCAATAAATCATCCGGCGATCAGCTTGGCGCAATTACGCTTTCGATTGGCGTGGCTAAATATGATTTTGGCGAACCTCTGAGCGAGCTTATCTCGCGGGCAGATACCGCCCTCTACGCGGCAAAAAACCAGGGCCGCAATAGGGTTTTGTCCGAAAATGATTTGGTTTCGCCATCAGCTTCAGCGCAAAATTAAACGCTTTGGCAAACGTGGCCCACCCTTCGCCAGCCCTTCATCACGCTTTGAATTGAAGCAAAAAATATTAATTACCAACGTGACTTCCCCCTAGCGCAAATTGCAAAAAGGGTTTATTTCTTAAGGTGTTATAACTTTTCTTAAGCTAGTGAATAGGTAATGGCTAGGCGTCGTGGTTTAAAGCCGAGCCGTATTTTAATGCGGTTGCGGCGGATCATTCGGAACGATCAACTTATCTTGTCAATTCTTGCTGTCTTTGTAGGCGCAGTGGCAGGTGGTGGCGTCATTTTGATCCGTGAAGGCATTGATCTTGTCCAAGGCGTGTTTCTCGGCGGCACCTCAGAAAATTTAATTGTCCATGTTAAATCGCTGCCTTGGTGGCAGATACTTTTTGCGCCGGCGGTGGGCGGCTTGCTGATCGGGATTTTTATTTATTATGTCATTCCAGGACGTAAACCACGTGGTATCGCCCAGGTAATTGAAGCCAGTGCATTGCGAGGCGGGCGGATGAATTTACGCGCCGGCATTGGTGCCGCGATTGCCAGCGCTGCCTCAATCGGTGTTGGTGGTGCGGTTGGCCGTGAGGGCCCTGCCGTCCATCTCGGTGCGACCTTCGGCGCCTGGTTCGCCCAAAGACTTCATCTCACGCGCTCTTTGTCGCGCGCCCTTTTAGGCTGCGGTGCCGCCGCAGCAGTGGCCGCGTCATTTAATGCGCCCATTGCCGGCGCCCTTTTTGCCCATGAGGTCGTGGTTGGTCATTTTGCCATGAGCGCCTTTGCTCCAATTGTGATCGCCAGCGTTGTTGGTACCATCGTGTCGCGGGTCTATTTCGGCGACTTTCCGGCTTTCAGTATTTCGGAGCATTCCTTGAACTCTTTTCTCGAGTTCCCAGCGGTGATTGGGCTGGGTATAGCCAGCGGTGTTATCGCCATTTTGTTTATGCGCTCGGCGATGCTCACCGAGGACCTCATGCAAAAAGTGCCAGGACCACAATGGGCAAAACCTGCTTTTGGCGGGTTTTTACTTGGCGCTATTGCCCTGGTTTTTCCGCAGGTGCTGGGTGTCGGTTACGATGCTACAGATCTAGCGCTCAACTTGGAATTATCGATTTCTCTGTTGATTGCGCTGGTCGCTATGAAAATATTAGCGACGTCGATTTGTATTGGCAGTGGCTGGGGTGGTGGCGTTTTCACGCCGGCCTTGATGATCGGCGCCATGCTCGGCGGAGCCTACGGCATAATTGTAACCGATATATCACCTGAACTATCTTCCGGTCCTGGTGCCTATACAATCATCGGCATGGGCGCTGTAGCTGCAGCGGTCCTTGGTGCACCGATCTCAACCACCTTAATTGTGTTTGAGTTGACCGACGATTACCCGTTAACCATCGCGGTGATGCTGGCGGTCGTGATTTCCAATGTTGTCTCCCAGCAATTTCTCGGTAAATCCTTTTTTAATTGGCAATTGGAGCGCGCCGGGCTTGATCTCAAAGGCGGTTTTGAAACTGCCTTGTTGCGCAGTATCAGAGTCCATAAGCTGGTAAATCGTGACAGTGAAACAGTTGGGGTCGGCGCATTGCTTCAAGAACTCCGCTCAAAACTCCAAGCCTCTGAAACCGGTGAGTTGTTTGTGCTCAAAGAAAATGGCGAACTTTTCGGCACCATTACTTTGGCCGATCTCAGCGATGCCGCCTTTGACCATGAGGTTGATAATCTCATTAATGCCGGTGATGTGGCGCGCGTTCATCCGCCAATTCTTGATCTGTTTGATGATCTGGAGACCGCCAACAAAGTCATTCGCGATAGCGGTGAGCATTACATTGCCGTAGTTGAAAATCATGAGACGATGAAATTTATCGGCACGCTGCACGAGACCGAAGTGATGTCAGCTTATAATAAAGCACTTGTTGCTGCCCGCCACGAGGAGCATTAAGACGCCCCTTAATTTACCTTATCAGAGCGTGGGTTTTTTATTGAACCATTCAAGGCGGTTCATCGATTTAATCGAAAATTCTTTGATCACCGGCTCGGCTGTCAATCTGGGCAGAATATTGAGCTTGATCACATCACCCGCTTTACGGTCGGCCCAAAGAGTACGGTAGAAATTCTCCTGACTACGGACGGTTTTACCATTTACCCCGACGATTAGATCACCCGGCCCGAGCCCGGCCTTCGATGCCGGTCCATCCTTAGAAACGCGATTAATGAATACCCGGTCACGCATCTCGATGGTGTTGGCGCCAATCCACGGTTTCGCCGCCGCCTGGCGTTTGCCATGTTCTAACAAATCCGCCAGCACCGGCTTTATCTCGTTGACCGGCACAAACATATTGCCGGGTGAGCGCACGTTTGGAGCGACAGCGTTGCCGACAATTAACGAGCCGATGCCCAGCAGTTTACCGTCTTTACCGATCAGAGCAGCGCCACTGTGAAAGCTGTGGGGCGGGGTGGTGAAGATGGCATTTTCCAGCAGATACTCCCAGCCGCCGGTAAATACGCGCCGGGAGACAACCCGCGCCGGAATGATAGGTTGTGGACCAACACGACTGGCAATGAGGACTTGATCCTGGATCGAGAGCTTGGTCGAATTGCCCAATCGCATTGGTTTAATCGACAGCGACTTGCGCATGCGCAAAAGACCAAAGCCACTTTCATGATCATAAGCGATTATCTTGGCTGGTGATTGTTTGCCGCTGGGACCGGTAATGATGGCGCCTTCGGCTTCGAGAATCAAATAGCCGATGGTCAGCACCAATCCTTCATTATCGATGATGACCCCACTGCCTTGCCGGTTGGTGCCTAAAAATCGCGCTGTCCGCCTGTCTTGGGGTATAGTTGTCTCAACGCTGACAACCGCTTGCAGGATATCTTTTTCAGCGGCCTTAGCCGGAGCCATTGGCACGCTCAAAAAGAATATAGAAAGGGCAATAATTCGAATGGATGATTGACGCACGTCACTTACCTCCGACACTAAACTGCATTAAAATGCTCTCTCTATTGGGTTAAAATGTCAAAGTGATTATTTACGCTACACGACATTGTGTAGCGACGGAATTTTTAAAATCTAACGTTTCTGTAGTTAGAGAATTTACTTCAGTCAGATTTGGTTGTGAAAATATGATTAGATTTTTGGTTGTTTTAATTGGCTTAGTTATAGCAATCCCTCAAGCCTCGGCGATTTCTTTCGATGAAGCGCGGCATTTATTGGCCCGTACCGGCTTTGGCTCACCCAGACCTGCCGAGATCGATAAAATCCTGCCGCTTGGTTATGAAGCAGCGGTCGATCAAATTTTAAATGGCGTACCTGGAAAAGCGGCCACACCAATTCCGGAATTTAAAACAGAGCCCGCTGATCGCCGGAAAATAAAAAATATGGATAAAGCCGCCCGCCAGGATTATCAGCGGCGCAATCAAGCTGATCGCAAAGAAGCTAGATATTGGTGGATTCGGGAGATGCTGGAGACACCGTCACCTTTTACCGAGCGCATGGTGCTGTTCTGGCACAATCATTTCGTCTCGGAAATCAACAAGGTTCAATTCGGGCAATGGGCACTTGAGCAAAATGCTTCTTTTCGCAAATACGCCATTGGTGATTTTCGCAAACTTTTAATCGAGGTATCAATTGGACCGGCGATGATGATCTATCTTGATGCCAGCAAAAATAAGAAAAACAAACCGAATGAAAATTTCGCCCGTGAAATTATGGAACTGTTCACGCTGGGTGAAGGGCAGGGCTATACGGAAGAAGATATTCGCGAATCTGCCCGCGCCTATACCGGCTGGCGAATTAATTTTGACACCGCCAAGTTTGAATTTAATCTTTGGTCGCATGACAACACCGATAAGACCGTGCTTGGCAAAACCGGTAATTTTGATGGCATAGATGTGATGGAGATTATTCTCGAACAACCTCGTGTGGCTGATTTCCTGGCCGAAAAGCTATGGCGTGAGTTTGTTTCGTTGCAGCCAAATCCTTCCGAAACCAAGCGCCTCGCTAAAATTATTCGGGCTCACAAATACAATCTAAAACCCATGATTAAGGCGATGTTTATGTCACCTGTTTTCCGTGATCCGGACAATCGGGGCACGCTGATTAAATCACCGGTCGAACTGACCATCGGCACGCTCCGACTGTTGGGTCAAAAGCCGCCGGAAATAAGAAAGGTTTGGGGTAACCAAAAAGCTATGGGTCAAAATTTATTTGATCCGCCGGATGTCAAAGGCTGGCGCGGTGGTATGGCATGGATGACATCCACGACGACTTTACGCCGTTCTCAATTCTTGAAGGCCGCGTTTAACGGCGTAAAGAAATTCAATAAAAAAAGAGAATTGACAGCGATGGAGATGCGTAAACTTCCGTTTGGCGTTGCCAACCCGTGGCCGTTGCAAGCACGGGAAGTGGCGAAACCGGGATATCTTAAAAAATTGATGTTGGCGATTGATCCGGTAATGCAGAGAAAATTCACTGGCAAGCAGCGCAAGGTCATTCGCAATTTACTGCTCGATCCGGCTTACCAGGTGAAATGAGGATATCATGATGAAACGCAGAGATTTTTTGAAATACTCACTGGTCTTGCCGACAGTTGCAGGAACGGGCCTTGAACTCCTCAGCTTGCCGACTCATGCAGCCACTGGAAGGTGGGATCGCACCGTTGTTTTAGTCGAACTCAAAGGTGGCAATGATGGTCTCAATACAATTGTGCCCTATACAGATCAAAAATATTACGACATCCGCCCGACCCTAGCTATTCCGCGAGATAAAGTTTTAAAGCAAACCGATAAGCTCGGCTTTAACCCGGCTTTTGCGCCGTTGATGCCTCTTTGGGAAGCTAAGCAAATGGCAGTGGTTTTGGGCGTCGGCTACCCCAATCCAAACCTTTCTCATTTCCGTGGCATTAATATCTGGAATTCCGCTTCCGATGCCGAGACTTTTGTCGATAATGGTTGGATTACGCAATTATTCGATGAATCAAAACCCAGCCGGAATTTTGCCGCCGATGGGATTAATTTAGCCAACAACCCGGCGGGTGCAGTCGAAGGCGGTAAATCCCGCGTCATTACGTTAGAGAAAAAGCCGGATAAGCTGCTTAGGCAGGCCGGTCGCATTCAGCCGGGCAGCGACCCGATGAGCAATAACGTGATGTCGCACATCCTCAAGCAGCGGCGTGATTTACGAGGTGCGGCTGACAATATAATTGCCAAGCAGATCGAAAACGTAAATTTAGGTGGTAAATTTTCCGCCTCTAAATTAGGTGTGCAGTTTGAGACCGCGGCCCGGCTTTTGGTGGCTGGTGTCAAAGTGCCGGTGATTAAACTGACCATCGGCAAGTTTGATACCCATGCTGGCCAGGAACCGCTCCATGCTAATTTGCTGGGCGACGTTGCGGCCAATGTTTCCGCCTTTGCCGAATTGATGAAGGCCAAAAGCTTGTGGGATAATGTGACGGTAATGAGCTATTCTGAATTTGGTCGCCGTCCTTTCGAGAACAACAGCTCCGGCACCGATCACGGCACCGTTGCACCGCATTTTCTCTTTGGCGGCAAAGTCAAAGGCGGTTTTTACGGTGAGCAATCGCCGCTCGATGATCTCGATAACCAGAACCTTAAATACCGGGTTCATTTCCGGGAAATTTATGCTTCGGTCGCTCGCGAATGGTGGGGCTTGAACGCCGGCTTTTTCAAAGAGAAGCCACTCGGATTGTTTTCATAGAATCCCTTTTGATTTGCTGGTCGGAATTGCATGGCGTGATATACTCGCGTCATGCCAGACCCGTTTGAACTTTCAGAAGAACCTGTTGAGGCTCCCGCTTCATCCACTGCTTTAACGCCGCCACCCTATATGGATGGCCTTAATGACGCCCAGCAACGTGCCGTCGAAGCGATTGATGGCCCGGTCTTGGTATTAGCCGGGGCGGGCACCGGCAAGACTCGCGTGCTGACGACGCGATTGGCGCATATTCTGGTTCATGGCAAAGCCCGGCCCTGGGAGATTGTTGCAGTTACTTTCACTAATAAAGCGGCGCGGGAAATGCAAAATCGGGGCGCTACCATCACCGGGCGGCCTGTTGAAGGTTGGTGGCTCGGCACCTTCCACGCCTTGGGTGCGCGCATCTTGCGCCGACATGCTGAACTGGTCGGGCTCAAAAGTAATTTCACCATTCTCGATGCCGATGATCAGGTGCGCCTCCTCAAGCAACTGATGGAAGGCCATCAGATCGACGATAAGAAATGGCCGGCCCGCGTCTTGATGGGAGTGATTCAGCGCTGGAAAGATCGCGGCTTGACGCCGGATAAAGTTTCAAAAGACGAAAGCTCTGAATTCGCTGAAGGGATTTTGGTTGGTCTCTACCGGGAATATCAGGAGCGGCTCAAAGTGCTCAATGCGGCGGATTTTGGTGATTTGTTACTATTGTGCCTGACGTTGTTTACAGAAAATGCCGATATCCTGCACGAATATCAGATGAAGTTCCGCTATCTCCTGGTCGACGAATATCAGGACACCAACGTCGCGCAATATCTCTGGCTGCGCCTACTGGCCCAGGAACACAAAAACATTTGCTGCGTTGGCGACGATGATCAATCGATCTATTCCTGGCGGGGCGCTGAGGTCGGCAATATCCTTAAATTTGAGAAAGATTTCCCGGGCGCAGAAGTTATCCGGCTAGAGCAGAACTACCGCTCGACGCCGCATATCCTGGCCGCTGCCTCCGGCCTGATTGCGCATAATGAAGGGCGGCTGGGCAAAACGCTCTGGACCGGTATGGCAGCAGGTGACCAGGTCAAGGTGCGTGCGGTCTGGGACGGTGAAGAAGAAGCCCGCTTGATTGGCGACGAGATCGAAGCCCGCCAAAGTAAAAGCCAAAGCCTTGAAGAGATGGCGATATTGGTGCGGGCCGGCTTTCAAATGCGGGAATTTGAAGAACGCTTAATTACGCTCGGTGTGCCCTATCGGGTGATCGGCGGTCCGCGCTTTTATGAGCGCCAGGAAACCCGGGATGCCATCGCCTATCTACGGGTCGTAAACAGCGCCGATGATGATCTGGCCTTTGAGCGTATTGTTAATGTGCCGAAACGGGGGCTGGGCCAGGCGACCGTGCAAGCGATTCATCAATTGGCCCGAGCCCAAGGCATGCCGATGTATGAAGCGGCGCGGCTGATTGTTGAAACGGATGAGATCAAACCCAAGGCACGGACGTCGTTGAAAAATTTGATCCAGGATTTTGAACGCTGGCGCAGTAATCTGGACTCGCTGCCGCATCCGGAATTGGCGGCGATTATTTTGGATGAGTCCGGCTACACCGAAATGTGGATGCGCGACAAATCCCCCGAAGCGCCGGGGCGTTTGGAGAACTTAAAAGAGCTCGTCGCCGGGCTGGAAGATTTTGAAAATATGCAGGGCTTTCTCGAGCATGTCAGTCTGGTGATGGAAAACGAGGAAAACAAAACCGAAGATAAAGTCAGCCTGATGACGCTGCATGCCGCCAAAGGCTTGGAGTTCGACACAATCTTTTTACCTGGCTGGGAAGAGGGCTTGTTCCCCCATCAGCGCGCCCTCGATGAAGAAGGCTTGAAAGGGCTCGAAGAGGAACGCCGCCTGGCCTATGTCGGCATTACCCGGGCCAAAAAAGAGGCACTGATTTTCCATGCAGCCAATCGTCGCATCTACAACCAGTGGCAAAACTCTCTGCCGTCGCGCTTTGTTGACGAATTGCCAGCTGACAATATTGAGCAAATGGCGGAGCAGGGGCTTTATGGCGGCATCGGTGCTCAAGCCGGCTTGCGTTCCAGTGGTTCCAGTTTGCGTGAAAGCTCAAATTCGTTTTCCTTTGAAACTCCTAGAAAACGCGGTCATGCCAGTGATGGCACAGTGATTGAAGGTGAGGCCTGGCTGGTGCCGTCTGGCTCAGACAGCGGTAAGTTTGATATCGGTGCCCGGGTGTTTCACCAAAAATTTGGCTACGGCAAAGTGTTGTCTTCGGATGGCAATAAGCTGGAAGTCGCGTTTGAAAAAGCCGGCACTAAGAAAGTCATCGATAGCTTTGTCGATCCGGCCTGATGAGCGGTACTGATACGCTCTTTCGGGTGACCATTGTGGTGGCGCGGGAATTTGGAAATGCGTTCGCTGAAGCCTTGGAGCCGCACGTCTCGTCCGTTTCTTGGTCGGTTGATGAAGACATTGCGGAAGCCCAAATTACTGGCTTTGCTGATGTTTTGCCTGATGAGACTGCGATCCGGTTAGCCATCAAATATACCGCCGAAGCCCTGGAGATAGCAGCGCCGGATATTGAAATTGCCCAAATTCCGATGCGCAATTGGGTGCTTGATAATATTAAACAATTTCCGCCGATTTCCGCCGGGCGCTTTTTTGTTCATGGCGCCGAATACGAGGACGCTGTTCCGAACAGCCAAATTGGTCTCCGGGTTCCCGCCGGGGCTGCGTTTGGTTCCGGTGATCACGGTTCAACCAAAGGCTGCCTACTGGCTTTAGATAAGATGGATCACTTGCCGGTGCGCCGTGCTCTCGATATGGGGTGCGGCTCGGGTATCCTGGCAATCGCTATGGCTAAGCGTTGGCGTATCCCCGTTGTGGCTTCTGATATTGATCCGGTCTCGACTGCGGTGACCCGGGAAAATGCCGAGATAAACGGCGTCGCGCGCTATGTCCGCTGTCTCCACGCCAGCGGCTATGATCATCCAGTAGTTCAAGCTGGCAGATATGATCTCATTGTCAGTAATATATTGGCCCGTCCGCTTTGCATTCTGGCGAGAGATTTAGGCCGTCACTTAAATCCAGGAGGTTGGGCGGTGTTGTCAGGCTTGTTGTTAGGTGACGCCAATCGGATTATTTCCGCTCATCATCAGCAGGACTTGCGGCTTCACAGTCGCGTTGAGCTTGGCGAGTGGATCACTATTGTGATGAGAAAATCTATCTGAAAAAGACGATAGTGGCGCCAAGCCCGAGCAGCGTGCCGGCAATTGATACGGCCCAGCGGTATTCCATTGGCATAACAACGCGACCGCAATAGTTCGTGCCGGTGCCAATGGCCATAGCGAGCAACGGCCACCACCAGGCGCCGAAGAAAAATCCCGCGACCAGCATCGCCAATGTCGCCATGCCGCCAAGCCAGGCTGCCGCATCAAACAAGACCGGCGTCAGGCCAAAACTTGGATAGGGGACACCGGCAGTTAAAACCGTCCGGTGTTGATCAAAACCAAGCGCAAAGCCGATCACCGCAAGGACATACCATTCAAGCATCGTTTTAGATTAGTCGAGCGCGGCCAGCATGTCATCAATGCGGGTGAATTTTTCCCACGGATGTCCATTCACGGCGTTGGCAACTTCAGCTGCTCTAATCGTCATGACATCTTCACGCGTTACCACGCGGACATTCCTTGATGACAGCAAATTGTCAATCGCGCTGCCACCCGGCTTGCCAAGCTCAAGGGTGCCGTTTTTAACATCTTCAGTTAGCAGTTCAACGACACTGCGCGAATCCGGCCCGTTGGTGGGAATGGTGCCGCTGGAGCCGCGCTTGGCCCAACCGACAACATAAATATTATCGCGCACCCGGCCATAAACATTATCGATGGTGGCGCCACTGAGCGGTAGTCCTTCCGGCGGATCGGCATAATAGCCAATCGCTGTAACGACTGAACAGCATGGCACATCAAAAGTTTCGCCGGTGGCGACTGCTTTACCATCGACAACTTCGGTGCGTTCCAGGCGAATGCCTTCAACCCGGTCGGTGCCAAGGATTTCAAGCGGTGAGGCATAAAACTGAAAATGCATTTTGACCGGCTTTTCAGGTTTATCCTGCGCTGCCAGTTCCCGTAGCGTTGCGAGATTTTTCTCTTTGACGCCTTTTTCCCGTCCTTCGAATTCACCAGTTACTTCAGCTGGGATTTGATTTGGATCGACAATGGCAGCACAGCGTTCTAAGTCACGCACTTCGCCAAGTTCTTTTGGCGTGAAACCGGCTTCAACCGGACCGCGCCGGCCAAACATATGAACCTCTTCAATTGGCATTTTCTCGATTGCCTCAAGTGCATGGGCGGCAATGTCAGTGTCCTGCATCTCCGCGCGGGTCTTTACCAAGACACGGCAGACATCAACGGCGACATTGCCAATACCGATAACCGCAACATTGCTGCCATCCAGCAGCGGATCGATATCGCGGTAATCCGGATGGGCATTATACCAGCCAACAAAGGCGCAAGCCCCATAGACGCCGGGCAAGTCCTCGCCTGGGATTCCGAGCAGCCGGTCGTTATAGGCACCGATGGCATAGAAGACGGCATCGTAACTGTCTTTGAGTTCCTCGACTGAAAGGTCACGGCCAATTTCGACATTGCCCAAATAGCGCACTTGATCGAGGTCGAGGGTGCGGGAAAATTGCCGGGCGGTGTTTTTGGTTTTGAAATGATCCGGGGCAACGCCATAGCGGATAAGGCCGAACGGCATTGGTATTTTATCGAATATATCGATGTTACAATCTGGGAAGTTTTTTAACAAAGCATCGGCGGCGTACATTCCCGAGGGCCCGGAACCGACGATGGCAAATGACGCACTCATTATTAATTATTTCCCCGTAGTCTTTGTTGCATTTCTCGACCATTGATCCGGCGAAGATTTGGCTTAGCCGAATTTTAAGTTCTCTAAATGCACGCTGAAATTGTTGGTATACCTAGCAATTTTTAAACTTTACTCATTTATAGTGGGGGAAGATGTGACAAAACCTCTGTTAGGTCAAGCGCCGGTTTAGGCTATTTTTAAAGGTTCAGCAGACTTGATTGATCAGGGCTTCCTGGTTGCGAAAAGCGAGTAAATTTTTGTGCGCGAGTTGGTTGCGATTTTGCCACGATTCCTCTGTATTCCCTGATAAATGCGGCGACATCACGACGTTATCCATATCACAAAGTGGTGCTCGTTCCGGGGCCTCCCCACCAATCACATCAAGCCCAGCATTTTTGATCACGCTATTTTGAAGAGCGTAGACAAGTGCCTTGGTGTCAACGATTGAACCCCGCGCAACATTTACCAACGTACCTTCGGGACCAAGTGCTTCGAGCACTTCTGCATTAACGATGTGTCGCGTGGCTTCACCGCCGGGACAGGAAACCGCTAATATTTGAACTTCGTGCGCCAGTTCCAAAAGCGAAGAGCAGTAAGTGTAGGAAACATCTTCACGTTTGGAGCGATTGTGATAGAACACCTCCATATCAAAAGCCGTGGCCCGTTTGGCAATCTCTGAGCCAATCGCGCCCAGACCAAGAATGCCAATTTTCCGGCCGTAAATGGTTGTTGAGTGAAATTTGGGACATTCTTCATAGGCTTGATGTTCCCGCATCGACCGGTCATTGGCGAGAATATGGCGGGAAACACAAAGCAACAGAGCAAAGGCATGATCCGCACAGCTTGGCGCGTTAGTGCCGAGCGCATTGGTAATTTGGATATTACGCGCCTTGGCGGCCTCGATGTCTAAATGGTCGAGACCAACCGACATCATACAGATCAGACCTAAATTTGGCAGTTGATCCATCAAAGGCGCATCGACATGGCGGGGGCCATCTGAAATTAAAATTTGAATGTCGCTACCGACATCGGCGAGCAGTGCGTCCCGGTTCGGTACTTCCTCGGCAAAATACAAATTGAAATGTTTGGCAAGTTCCCGGCGATTGTCCTTACTGATCGGACAATTCGCCAATACCCCTAGTTTTTGGCCACTATCGGCCATGCAGATTCCCCGATGCTTATATTAGACCTTTTCGATGATTATAGAGGAACCTTGACCGACGCCAACACACATTGTGCAAAGGGCGCGGCTGCCACCATTGCGTTGTAACTGATACATCGCGGTGGTGACCAATCGTGCGCCACTGGCGCCAAGTGGATGACCCAATGCTATAGCACCACCTTGCGGATTGACGCGCTCGTCGTCATCGGCGACACCAAGCTCACGCAATACGGCCAGTCCTTGCGCCGCGAAGGCTTCGTTCAACTCGATGATATCCATATCAGCCATGGTCAGGCCCAGCCGGGCGAGCAGTTTTTGGGTCGACGGCACCGGCCCGATGCCCATAACCCGGGGCGGCACGCCGCCAGCGGCCAAGCCTAAAATACGCGCTTTCGGGGTTAGCCCATGTTCTTTGGCAGCCTCTTCGGAAGCAATGATCGTGGCGCAGGAGCCATCATTGATGCCTGATGAATTACCCGCAGTCACCGAGCCACCTTCGCGGAAAGCCGGGCGCAGTTTTTGCAAGCCTTCGATGGTTGAGCCGGCCCGCGGGTGTTCATCTTTATCAACAATTAAATCGTCCCCTTTGCGCTGTGGGATGGTGACGGGCATAATTTCCTCGGCCAGCCTGCCATCAGCTTGCGCTGCTTCAGTTTTCAATTGGCTCCGGAGTGCCATGGCGTCCTGGTCTTCGCGGGAAATTTGATATTCTTCGGCGACGTTCTCGGCCGTTTCGCCCATTTCATCGGTGCCGTAGAGCTCTTTCATCTTTGGATTGACGAACCGCCAGCCAATCGTGGTGTCATAGATCTCGGCATTGCGGGAAAAGGCTGTCGTTGCTTTGGCCATCGCGAAGGGTGAACGCGACATGCTTTCGACGCCACCGGCGATGTAGAAATCAGCGTCACCGGCTTTAATGGCGCGTGCCGCACTGCCGACCGCATGCATACCGGAAGCACATAGCCGGTTGACAGTGACACCCGGCACAGCTTCCGGAAGTCCTGCCAGCAGTAAAGCCATACGGCCAACGTTGCGGCAATCTTCGCCCGCTTGATTGACGCAGCCGTAAATTACATCGTCAATTTTCTCCCAATCAACGGATGTATTGCGTTCTTTTAAAGCCGTGATTGGTAAGGCTGCCAGATCATCAGTACGAATGGATGAAAGGCCCCCGCCGTAACGGCCGATGGGGGTGCGGATGGCGTCACAAATAAAAGCTTCGGTCATAATAATATGCAGGTTCTGAAGAACCTTCCCTAGTTGGTAAATTTGGGCGTAGTTTAAGGGACCAAATGCCTTGGTGCAATTGACCTATGTTAATTGTTGATATTTGTCGCGATTCATTATGCTAATGTGGTCATTTGAAATTTGAAGGAGAAACCTGTGCCCAGTGATTTAACGGCTAAAGTTTGTGTGCCCTGTCAGGGAGGCATTCCGCCACTAACTTTGGCAGAAGCAGAGGCTTATTTGGTTGATACGCCAGGCTGGGAATTGTCGGAGAGTGCGACACGTCTGCGCGGTGCGTTTAAGTTCGAGGATTTTCAAACCGCCATGGATTTCGTCCAGAAAATTGGCGCAGTTGCCGAGCAGGAAGGCCATCACCCGGATATCGAGTTTGGCTGGGGTTATGCTAATATTTTAATTTACACTCATAAGATCAACGGCTTGCATGAGAACGATTTTATCCTGGCAGCAAAAATTAATGACATTGAGGGTGCTTAGTCTTTACCCAACACATTCATCGGCTCAAGCTTGTCTATTTCGGGCGCATAGTCATTGAGTTCCAGAATAACGCCATTGGGATCACGGACAAAAACCTGATAGAGCGGACGGTCGGCGAGTAATCGATCCCAGTAAGCAATGGAGTTTTCTCTCATATATTGAACCAAATCGGCTGATTTCTTGACCGACAAGGCAATATGGTCATCCATGCCGGTTTCGACCAAATTCTCGGTTTTCGCCTTTTCCCATTCCTTGGGTTTTTCCTTGCCCGTTTCGTATGCTGCGTCTTCAAGATCGTTGGAGTCTTTTTCGACCAGATGGATAATGGCATCGTCACCGGCATAGAGCCAATAGCCTACCGATTTAAGCGCTGGTCGTTTGCCGACTTTCAGACCTAGTAAATCGCAGAAAAAAGCGCGGGTTTCCTCCAAGCGGTCCGTGCCAATGGACACATGATCTAGTTTGTTAATTTTCATGTTTCCCCTCAGTTTTTAATTTTTTTGGTCTAACTAAAATTCTGACAGCTATGTCTTAGCTGTCAACCAGATAACCAGAATTTAATCCTGGTGCCAATTTGGTTTCTTGACACTGGTAGAACCATTTTGCACATTTCTGCTAACTTTTAATAGCGGGGTATTTTTATGTCGATTGAGGTAACAGGGGAGCTTGACGTATCAGGCGTACCCGATATGAAGCCCGGTATGACGCCGGCGGATCGCAAAGTAATTTGGCTGCAGGTTGCAGATATGACCGAGCCGGAATTTGACGCCATGATGGCGGCAAATAAGGCGCGTCAAGTCAAGGTGCCTGAGCAGGGCAGCGAGGCACCGGATTTTAATCTGGATGTGCTGGACCGGGAAAAAGGACGGACCGGCGAAAAAATCAGCCTTTCAAGTTTTCGGGGTAAACCGGTCGGGCTGATCTTCGGCTCTTACACCTGACCGCCTTATCGTGATTGGGCCGTGCGCCTAAACGAAATTTACAACAGCTACAAAGATCAGGTTGAATTTCTCAGCATATATATTCGTGAAGCCCATCCGGATGACGGCTGGCGGTCCAAGAAAAACATCTTGGATGGCATTCGCTATATCGAGCCCCGGACCGATGATGAGCGGACTGAGGTTGCTACCGTCTGCCAGCAGATGATGGAATTGCAAATGCCTATGCTGATCGATTCCATCGATAATGATGCCGAAAGCAAATATATCTCGATACCGATGCGGCTTTATCTGGCCGATGCTGACGGTAATTTAGCTTATGTCGGCGGCGAAGGGCCGTTTAACTTTAAGCCTGATGAATTTGAAGCGGCGATAAAAGAGCTAACTGCCTAATAGAGTATCCCGCCGCCATCGACCACTAAGGTTTGACCGGTCATGTGGTCACTGTCGCTGGAAGCGAGGTAGATCAGCGTGCCGGTGAGATCTTCCGCCCTGACGTGCTGACGCAAAGCCCGGGCTTCAAGCATTTTCTGACCGCGCTCGGTCGTGTTCAACTCCTCCTCATTGAGCCGACTGGTCACCAAACCATAAGCCACATTGTTGACGCGAATACCATCCGGGCCTAGCTCGGTAGCGAGGCTGCGGGTCATGGCCAAGATGCCGCCTTTCGCGGTGGTGTAATGGAGCCGGTTGGTCAGCCCGCTCATCATCGTGGTTGAGCCGATATTAATGATCTTGCCATAGTTTTGTTTCTGCATAATTGGTGTCACCGCTTTGACGCACAGAAAGGGCCCGCGGAGATTGACCGCCATCAGCTCATCCCAGGTCTCAACCGTCATTTCGGTGACCGGGACCGGCGGGATGTTAGAGCCGATGGCCGCATTGTTGACGAGTATGTCGATGCGGCCAAACTCTTCCTTGGTAACTTCGACCATATCCCTAATTTGAGCTTCGTCCCGGACATCTGTCATTGTTGCCAGCGCCTTGCCGCCGGCGTCTTTGATATCTGCTACTAGATCTGAACAATCATTGAGGTCGGCACACACAACGGCAGCGCCTTCCTGGGCCAGGGCTTTGGCGTATTCGGCGCCGAGAGCCGCGCGCTCACCGTAAGCCGCACCGGTAACAATGGCGACCCGACCTTCAAGTTTTGTCATTATCTTCGTCCCCTAAAGCCCCATATAGGCTTGGCGCACCCGGTCATCGTGGAGAAGTTCCTCGCCGCTGCCTTCGAGGGTCATGCGACCGTTTTCCAGCACATAGGCGCGATTGGCTAATTTTAACGACACGGCCACGTTCTGCTCAACCAATATGATGGTGAGGCCAGCGTCGTTCAGCTGGTGGATGGTCCGGAAAACTTCCTGGACAATAGCCGGTGCCAATCCCAGGCTGGGCTCGTCGAACATAATAAGATCGGGCTGACCCATCAAACAGCGGCCGATAGCCAACATCTGCTGCTCGCCGCCGGACAGCGTACCAGCCGCCTGGGTCTGCCGCTCTTTCAGGATTGGGTACATTTCAAAGACCCGGTCTAAGGTTTCCGTTTCTTTGGCGCGCGCGCGTTTAATGACCGCGCCCATCTCAAGATTTTCCCGGACGGTCATAGCGGGGAATATTTGGCGGCCCTCAGCAACCTGACCGATGCCGAGTTCACAAATAGCGCTCGATTGCAGGCGGGTGATGTCATTATCGCGAAAGGTAATGGACCCTTTTGACGGCGTATGAATACCGGCAATGGCCTTAATCATTGAGGTTTTGCCGGCTCCGTTTGCTCCGACGATGGCGATTATTTCACCTTCCTCGACATGCAGATTAATATCTTCGAGCGCCTGAGCATCTCCATAATAAAGATCGACGTCTTGGACTTTTAGCATCAGACGTCTTCCTCTTCACCGAGATAACAGTCCAGAACCGCTGGGTCCTGGGAGATATGTTCAGGCGTGCCTTCGCTTATTTTTTCGCCGTGATGAAGTACCGCCACATGATGCGACAGAGACATCACTGCCCGCATGACATGCTCGATCAATAATATTGTAATGCCGGTTTCCTGGTTGAGCGATTTAAACACCGCGACCATTTCATCGGTCTCAGTCGGCCTTAATCCGGCCATTACTTCATCGAGCAAAAGCAGTTTTGGCCGGGTTGCCAATGCCCGGGCAACTTCTAATCGCTTGCGGTCGGGCAGGGTCAGGCTGTGGGCTGGTTGATAAATTTTGTCAGCCAAGTCCAATAGTTCAATATTTTTGCGGGCTGCCTCTCTCGCTTCGCCGATATCGTGGGTGCCATGTAAGGCGCCGACAGTAACGTTTTCCAACACCGTCATGTCGGGGAAAGGCTTGACCAATTGAAAAGTCCGGCCAATACCGGCGTCGCATATCTGATCCGGTCTCAGCCCCAAAATATCATTACCGGCCAGGATGATGCGCCCTTCATCTGCGGGGAACACGCCGGCGATAAGATTGAACAGCGTCGTCTTACCAGCGCCGTTCGGACCTATTAGCGCTACCAGGCCGCCTTCTTCAACGCTCAAAGATACGTTGGCAACAGCCCTCAATCCCTTGAAGCTTTTACTGACATTTTCAATTTTAAGCAGGGCGGCCATTTAGTCGCTCTCCTTTCGGCAAAAGCCGAGCTTGTCATTTAGCCACGGCCAGATACCTCGCGGCTTGAACAATACAATCAAGGCAACCACCAATCCCCAAATCAACAGTTTAAGACCATTGAGTTTCGATTTTGGGTCGATGATGCCAGAGCTTTTTAGAAAATCGATCAATTCCGTCAGCCCTTCGCCCAAGGGCGTTAGAATAAAAGCACCGAGCACCGGCCCAAATAAACTGCCGACGCCACCGACGATAGGTCCTAAGGAAACCTCGATGGAGCGCTCAATGCCGAAGACAGATTCAGGAAATAAACTGTTTTGATAAAAAGCGTAAAAAACACCAGCGACCCCGGCAATGCCCGAGGAATAAATCACCGCATACATTTTATAGCGAAAGACATTGATGCCGAGAGCCTGGGCTGCATCCTGGTCGTCCCGGATGGCCTGCCAGTAGTAGCCGAGCTTGCTTTTGAGTAAAGAGCGGCAACCGGCGAGGGTTAAAAAGGCCAACACCATGGCAAGATAATAAAACATCCACGGATGACCCCTGAGATTAATCAGATCGACGCCCTTCCGGTCACCTTCAGAAACCTGCAGGAACAAGCCCTCTGTGCCGCCGATGACAGCCATATGATCAACTGAAATCCGCACCAATTCAGCAAAGGCGATGGTCAGGAGCGCAAAATAAACGCCACCGATTGAGAAGCGGAAACCGAGATAGCCGATCAGCATACCCATTAAGATTGCCAGCAGAACTGCCGGAAAAATTCCGATCACCGGCGGCAGTCCGAGCACGGAAAAAAGATAGGCGGCCAAATAGGCACTGACGCCAACGAACAAGGCATGGCCCAAGGATAGCAAGCCGGCAAAGCCCAGCATCAAGTTCCATGACTGCCCCAAGATCGCCAAATAAAGCGTGATGGTGGCGACGGAAATAATATAGGAGCTGGACCAAAAGGGCAGCGAGATCAGGATGGCTAAAAATAGCAGCAATCCGATCCTGCCCTTATTTGTAAGGTCGGCCAGCATATTGAACCCCATCATTTAATCGATTTTCCCATCAGTCCTTGCGGCCTGAGCAACAATACCAAGATGAGCAGACCAAAGCTGAAGGCTGATTTCATCGATGGTTGAAAAACGATAGCTGCCAAGGCTTCGGACATGCCGATCAGGATGCCACCCACCAAAGCCCCGGTCATGCTGCCAAGGCCGCCAATGATGACGATGACAAAAGCCAATAAGGTATAACCGGGGGCCAAATAGGGATGCACTTCTATCAACAACAGAAGAACGCATCCCGCGGCACCCAGACAGGCTGCGCCGATGCCAAAGGTCAGCGCGTATAGATGATCGACTTTCAGGCCCACCACCTGAGCACCCAAATAATTATCGGCGCAGGCGCGGATCGCTTTGCCGGTACGGGAATATTTGAAAAAGCCCAATAACAGACCCGATATAGCAACCGCAGCAATCGCCGCATAAGCCCTAGACTTATCAATAATCAAATCTTCGCCGATATCGAAGGAATCAAAGGAGTAGGAAATATTGATGGCCTGGGGGTCAGGGCCGAATATCAACAACGACCCGTTAACGATCATCACGGCGATGGCCGCCAATAGCAAAAATTGCATATGGTCGGGCAAATGGGCAACCCGGCTGATCACTGTACTTTGCAGGGCGTAACCGAAGACAAACAAAATTGCGGCGGCGAGAGGAATGCTGAGCAGGGGGTCGAGACCGAGCCAGCGAAACATGATCAGCGCAAAAAACATTCCCATCACCATAATCTCACCATGAGCGAAATTAACGATGCGAATAACGCCGAAAATAACCGAAAGGCCGAGTGCAGAGAGCCCGTAGACAAGTCCCGTCAGCAGGCCGGTTGCAAGCGCATTGGCCAGCGTCCAAAAGTCCACGGCTGCTCTCCTGTTCTTCTTATTTAAGTAACAATACTAACCGCGTTTCTTCCAACCACGCATTGGCCAGATTGGTTTAGCCACCGCCGCGCTTTGCGGCAAGATAACCAAATTCTTGCCACCACGGTTCTGCACCGCAGAATTTTTCACATACTTATTTTGGCCATTTGGTTCGAAAGCAATGCGCTCCGCCGTCGTCACGTTATTGGTGATGTTGGTGGTTCTCAATGCGGCCTGCAGTGTTTTTGCATTGGTGGATCCCGCCCTCTTATAGGCATCCGCAGCGATCATGATGCCTTCGAAGGTATAGGTGTGATTCGGATTAACCTGGCGATCCGGGTGATGCTTGGCAAAATAGGCTTCCAAGGTCTTTGAAAGCGGTTTGTTGGAATCATGCCATGGCACCAGACTGACAACGTCGTCGCCGAATTTGCCGGTGGCTTTCATATATTCCTGATCGTACCAGCCCGGTCCGGTACTCATGATACCCATCGGCTCGAAGCGCTGCTTGACCATTTCTTTGGTCATCATAATTGCATCATTTAGGCGGCTAACCACCCAAAGGGCCTCGCCGCCACTGGCTTTTGCTTTTCTGACTTCAGCAGATAAATCACGGCCATACGGATCATAGGAAATCTTTTCGACGATCTTGTAAGGCATTTTAAATTTCGGGGCCAATTTGAACAGCGCGCCGGCAAGACTAGAGCCGAAGGTGTCATTGACGTGCATCAGTGTAACTGTCTTGGGTGTATGACCTGTCATTTTAAAAAGAGCCTTCTGATTGATAAAGGCGTCTTTGACGATCATCGGACCATGGGGGAAGTTACGGAAAACCCACTGTAGGCCCATGCCTGTTAGTTTCGGCACGGCGGCAATGTTGACGACCAAGGGAATATTTCTCTGTTCGCATACTTGGGCGGCTGCCATGGTCGCGCCAGAATCAAAAGCGCCGACAATAATTTGCGCTCCTTCATCAATTAGCTTGGCGGTTTGAGTGCGCGCGACATCGACTTTGGTTTCAAAATCGGCGAGCATGAACTTTAGTTCCGGATAGCCGAGATCTTTCAAAATAGGTAAAGCTGCATCAGCGCCACGCTGGCAATCAATACCGATTTGCGCTTGGCCACCCGAACGAGGCAACAACACACCGACTTTTAGCGGATTGGCGGCGCGGGCATTTTTGATATACCACGGCCCGACCGATGCGGCTGCGCCAACAGCGGCAACACCTGCCGTAAACTGGCGGCGGCTAATGGATGATTTGACTATCTTGGTAGATTTAGTCTTTTTTGCTTTGTCTGTCATAACGTCCTCCTCTGGATTTATATTGTTGCCAAAGATAGTAAGCATGTCTTTTTGAAAACGGAAGGGCTAAGTTTATTTTGCAAGTCGTTATCAAAAGCCAACTAACACTCATCTTCTATTAGTTTTCTTGCTGCCTTTGCTGGCTTTGATTATGGTCGGCAAAACGCCAATCGCCAAATACTATTCTGTTGGGAGCTACAAATGATTACGCTTTATGACTATTTCCGCTCGAGCGCCGCCTACCGGGTGCGCATTGCGCTAAATTTAAAAGCGCTCGATTGCGAGCATATATCAGTCAACTTAACCAAGGATGGCGGGCAACAGTTCAAATCAGATTATGCTGAACTTAATCCGCAGAATTTGGTGCCGACATTAATCGACGGTGATATCAAGATGTCCCAATCGATGGCGATTATGGAATATCTCGACGAAGTCTATCCGGAGCCGAGTTTGTTGCCGGGAGATGCAGTCGATAAGGCGTCTATTCGGGCACTGGCTAACATTATCGCCTGCGATATTCATCCGCTTAATAATTTGCGCATACGGCTCTATCTCGAGAAAGAACTGGATGTTGATGAAGAAAAACGAAGAGCTTGGATGGGCGGCTGGGTGCGCAAAGGATTTTATGCTTTCGAGAAACTTTACGAAGAAGGACCACGCGGCAAATTTAGTTATGGGGATCAGCCAACGATCGCTGACATATGTTTAATCCCGCAAATCGCCAACGCGCGGCGGCCTGACCATGGCGTCGATATGGCCGAATTTCCAATACTGCTGAAAATTGAGGAAGCCTGCCAAGCTTTGCCCGCTTTCGAAAAAGCACTGCCGGAAAATCAAGCCGACGCGGAATAGTTAATTCACGACTGTCGTGAAATTCACACAAATTCATAACTTCGTTAATTCACGACTGTCGGTTAATTATTTAAGCTGAACTGGCTTTGACGTCGGTGAATTGACGCATGCGGTCACCCATCAGGTTCAGCGCCAAAATGGTCATGAACATGAAGAAGGACGGGACCATCGAGATGAAGGCATCCTCCTCCAATTCCTCAACGCCATCGGAAATCATTTGCCCCCAGGTCGGATCGGGAGGCGGCAGGCCAACGCCCAGGAACGACAATGTGCCCTCCAGCGCAATGGTGAAGGACATGATCAGCAAGCTATAAGCGGCGACCGGCACAATCACGTTGGGCAGTAATTCGCGCAGCAGAATGCGGAGATGCGATGCGCCTTGAGCGCGGGCAGCGACAACGAATTCCCGCTGGGCATAGAGCATGGTATTGGCGCGTGAGATGCGGGTAAATTGCGGAATGGTGTAAAAGGCAATGACCATCACGAGATTAAAAATATTAGCGCCGGCATAAAACAGAATAGCGATGGCGAGCACGATATTAGGGAAGGCCAGTATCGAATCAATAAATATGCTTACTGCCGAATCCACCCGTCCCCGGAAATAGCCGGCGCTCAAGCCGAGACACAAACCGATCGCCATGCCGATAAAGGGTGAGGTGAAGGCAATTTTAAAAGACGTCGCGGCGCCGAAAACAATTCGCGAAAACATATCGCGCCCAAGATGATCAGTCCCCAGCAGGTGATCCATCGACCACGGCGCGCTGAGCGCATTGTAATCCTGGCTTAAGGGATCCGGAAAAGTGATAAAATTGGTCGAGATAGTTGCCACCAGCATGATCGAAATCCATGATGCTGCCAGCCAGAAAATCACGCCGAATTTGCGTTTCTTTTTGATGCGCTCGCTGGCCGTTGAACCTCGCCGACCCAAAAACCAGAACATGCGGAGATTGCCGAGTAATTGTGAAGTATCAGCCATGAACTTCTCCTAGGTCCGCCGCGCGACGCGGGGATCAAGCACCGCATACATCAGATCTACCGCCAAATTAACGCCGACATAAACCAAGGCAACGAAAGTAATCACACCCTGCACCATAATCTCGTCGCGATTATCGACCGAGTTGATCAGTAACTGTCCAACCCCCGGTATGCTGAACAGCGTCTCGACAACGATTGAGCCGGTAATCAAATTACCGAGTTGCAGACCCAACAATGTGACATAGGAAAATGACGAGGGTCGTAACGCATGATGGAACAATATATACGACGTCGTCATGCCTTTGGATTTGGCCAAGGCGATAAAATCTTCCTGCAGCGTGGTAATAATATCGGTCCGCAGCACGCGCATCAGCACCGGCACTTCAACCAGCGCAATGGTAAAAGCTGGCAAAATGAATTTTTCGAGGTTGCGCCAGACGCCTTCACTCATCGCTGTGTGGCCGGAGGACGGCAGCCAGCCCAGTATTATGGCGAAAATCCAAATCAACATGGTGCCGGCGATAAAGACCGGGATCGCCAGCATACCAAAAGCCCCGGCCGAGACTGATCGATCAAAGGCCGAGTTCGCTCGATAACCGGATATGATGCCGAGCGGCACTGATATCAGCACCGCCAATATCTGCGCCATCAGCATAAGCTCAAGCGAGATCGGAATGCGCTGGCCCAGTGCTTCGGTCACCGGCTGTGCGGTCACATAAGAGCGTCCGAGATCGCCGGTCAGCATGTTGCCGAGCCAAATCGCATAGCGCACGATCACCGGCTTATCGAGATTAAGCTCTTTAGCGAGTGCTTGGCGGTCTTCTTCGGTTGGTGGTGCCGATTCTTCATCTAGCAAGATTGCGTCGACCAAATCACCTGGCAGTAAATTGAGCACCATGAAGCTGGCAAAGGTAACCAGGAAAAAGACCGGAACCAGATGTAAAAGTTTTAATCTGAAATATTGCATGCAGTTTACTCTCCCAACAAAGGAAAGTGGCAGGCGACTTGGTGCCCGGGGTCAATATCTCGAAAAGCCGGTTCTTCGGCCGTGCATTTTTCCTGCGCCTGAGGGCAACGGGTTCTAAAGCGGCAACCACTTGGTGGATTAAGCGGCGACGGTATTTCGCCCGCCAGAGCCGGCCCGCTATCAATGGCCTTATCACCAATTTCCGGAATTGTCGCCATCAGGCCTGCAGTATAGGGATGCGCCGGCGCTTCATAAATACGCTCCGAATCAGCTAATTCACAAAATTTACCGAGATACATCACGGCGACCCGGTCACTAATATTTTTAACCACAGCGAGATCATGACTGATGAACAGCAGGGTAAGGCCGTAGCGTTCTTTCATATCTTCGAGCAGATTTAGAATTTGTGCTTGCACAGAAACGTCCAGCGCTGAAACCGGCTCGTCACAGACGATGAGTTTCGGTTCCATTATCAAGGCCCGGGCAATGCAGATACGCTGACACTGACCACCTGAAAACTGGTGGGGCCGTCGATCAAGCGTAATGTCCGGGTCCATGCCGACGGCATTGAGCACTTCGCGGACCTTGCGGTCTATATCAGCTGCGTCCTTATTGCCGGCGATAATCAGTGGTTCGGCGACGATATCCTTGACCCGGCGCCGCGGGTTTAGCGAGGAGACAGGATCTTGAAAAATGATCTGCAGACGCTGACGAATTTGCCGCATCTCATTGTGAGTTAATCCGGTAAGCTCCTGGCCTTCAAATTTAACGTGCCCAGCAGTCGGTGTCGGCAATTGAATAATCGCCCGCCCAGTCGTTGATTTGCCGCAACCAGACTCACCAACCAGACCGAGGGTTTCGCCCTCGGCAATATCCAAGGTGACATCGGATATCGCGGCAAAGCGCTGGCCTTGCGTAACATATTCGACTGTGATGTCGTTAACTTCGAGAAGTGTACCATTGTTCATTATTGAATTCCCCCGCTGGCCACTTCATTGGCTTTGCCGTTTGCTAACGGGTGCCAGCAGGCGAAGGTATGAGCTGGATTGTCTTCGGCTAAAAGCTCCGGCATATCGGATTTACACTTGTCTTGGACATACGGGCAGCGAGCATGAAAACGGCAGCCCGGCGGCACGTTCAGCAGATTTGGCGGTAACCCTGGAATGGCGTTTAGGCGCGTATGCGGCGGATCGGACAAAGCCGGCGCGGAGTTCATCAAGGCTTCGGTATAAGGCATGCGCGGGTGAGCTATCAGCTCATCGGTCCCACAGCGCTCGGCAATTCTACCGGCATACATCACCGCGACATCATCCGTATAGCCTGACACAATGCCTAGATTGTGGGTGATCAGAATGACCGACATGTCCCGCTCTCTTTGCTGTTCACGCAAGAGATCAAGAATTTGTGCCTGGATGGTGACGTCGAGGGCAGTGGTCGGCTCATCAGCAATCAGTAGTTTAGGTTCGCACGCCATGGCGATGGCGATGGCGACGCGTTGTCGCATGCCTCCCGATAAATGCATGGGAAAGCGGGTGAGTTGCTGTTCGGCATCAGGAATGCCAACCGAATCGATGAGTTCAGCCGCGCGCAGCTTGGCCGCCTGCTTGGTCATGCCGAGCCGCTTGGTCAAAACTTCAGTAATTTGCTTACCAATTTTCTTAACCGGGTTGAGCGATGACATCGGGTCTTGAAAAACCATGGCAATCTCGCGGCCACGGATTTCGCGCATTTCTTTTTCAGGCAATTGACGTAGATCGCGGCCCTCAAACAGAATTTCACCCTCATGAAGAACTGAACCGTCTTTCGCCAGGATATCGATGATGGTGCGTGACAGCACACTTTTGCCAGAACCGGATTCACCAACGATGCCAAGCGTGCGCCCGCGCTCTAAGGTAAAGGAGACGCCATCAACCGCATGGGCAATACCGCGTGGTGTATCAAAATGAGTAAAGAGGTTGTTGACCTCTAAGAGAGGCGGTTCAATCGATTGATTATCCGCCATGAATCCCCACCAAATAAAGTTCGGCTGACAATAATGTTGTCGCGGTCATAAATTAATGTTCCCCCCAGCATTACGCCGGTTATAAATCTTATTAACTTGTACCACATTGTCAAAATTATTACCGGATTATTCATTACTTTGATGAGGAACTCAGCAAAGCCCTGTCAGCAGTTTTAGCAGCTATTTTTTTATCCGAATTTTTATCCCGCTTTAAACGAAATATATTTGGATATGTCAAGCGAGGGAGAACGATCACACGCAAAAGAGAAGACACAAGAAAACGTGTTGAAAATCAAAATAGATTTAATTGACTTTAACATTAAGATTGTTAGGGTATTTAACAAATAAGAGAGGCATCGGCTAATATGGCCGGTAAAATTTACGCAAAAAAATAAGCAGTTTTGGGAGAAGACTAATGAAATCCATATCATCAATATTAATAGTTTCGACTGCCATGCTTGGTACAGGCTTGGCCGTGAGTGCTAACTTTACTTTACCGGCGCAAGCCG
>JABIIH010000020.1 GCA_018649245.1 Rhodospirillaceae bacterium
ACCCACATATGATTGAGTGGGCGCATGGTCGGGCAATAAAAGTGGAAGCTAGCCAATTTAGGTGGCGTGATCGAGGGTGCTGGAGGAGGATACAGAGGAATTATCCGACAATAATCAAATCACACTGTGGGACTATACGTGGGACCATCACAAAAATGTAGATAATATTATCAATAATAACAGTCTGTTGTGCCAAATAATTGGCGGAGAGAGAGGGATTCGAACCCTCGAAGGGGTTTCCCCCTTACTCCCTTAGCAGGGGAGCGCCTTCAGCCACTCGGCCACCTCTCCGCGATTGAGAACGCCCGTTGTACTCTGGGGTTTTTACCAATTCAAGTAAAATTGTCGACCGGTGGATTGGGGATGGAGCGGGCTTTATAGCTACAACAATTCGGTTTTCATATTCTCAATATTCAGCTACTCATGGTTCGCTATGGTCACAATAGTACCCGAAGACACCAGACCGATAACCATCAACGGCACCTCAATTACCGTCGAACCGGGCAACAATGCAAAATATTGGGGTCTCGTTGAAAACGGGCGCTGGGAGCCCGCGACCTTTCAGGCGATCAATTTGCTGGTTGATGCCAGTTCCACTTACATTGATGTCGGCGCCTGGATCGGCGGCACCGTGCTCTATAGCGCGACCAAAGCAGCAAAGGTTATTGCCTTTGAACCTGATCCCGAGGCCCTATCAATTCTTAAAACCAATATTGCCGCCAATCCTGCTTTGGCCACCAAAATCGATCTCATTGAAGGCGGATTGGGTATTTTTGATGGCACGGCAGCGCTCTACAACAACTCTCCCGGCGACAGCGGCTCCAGCTTGGTTTCCCGCTTTGGCTACAAAAACACTGTGGAGCAGGAAAAATTCGCCGACATTAAGCTTACCGATGGTCGCCGGTTCCTGGAAGGCCTCGATATGTCAAAGGTCTCGCTGATCAAGATGGATATCGAGGGCGGTGAATATGATTTAATTCCACATATTGCTGATATCTTAAAAACCCATGCGCCGAGCCTGCATATTTCCTTCCATCCCTTTAATATTAGCCCCTCAGAATCGGCAACCACCAACGCCTATTTGCAGATGAGCCGGAGTGGTGCTCTGCTCGACTGTCTGTCCGGCTATCAATATATTTATGTCGAAAAAGACGGCCAATTAGTGGCCAATGGCCGCCAGTTAATACTCGATCAAATGCGCGAGAAAGGTGCGGTATATGACGCTGCGGTATTTACCAACCGGAGAATATTAAGCTAAGTTGCCTTGAACCGGTTCGCGGACTAAATACAATCAATAAAATATTGGGAACAATGAGGACCGACAATGAATAAAATCGCACCTGAGCAGTATCCGGCAACAGTTGAAGCGACGCTGACCTATTGCGTTGACGACGGCACCATGCCGGTTAATGAAACCAAGGATGCGACGACCAAGCTGCCGACCTATAGCGGAAATTTTGACGATCATCTTGTGCCGATCCACAATGGCCGTTCTTGGGATAAGCCTTTTAATCTAGACGTTCATGGTTTTGAGTTGACCGAACACAGTACTGCCATGAAAGATTTCATGGATGTCAAAGAAATTGAATCCGTCTATTACCCGGAAATTGAAGCACTGATTAAAAAGCAGTCAGGCGCCTCACGGGTGGTGATTTTTGATCACACGGTACGGCTTGGTGATGAGGATAAGCGCGCAGAGAATCTGCTGCGTGAACCAGTCTTGCGCGTCCATAATGATTATACCGAATGGTCGGGACCCCAGCGGGTACGGGATATTCTGCCGGACGAAGCTGATGAGCTTTTGCAAAACCGTTTCGCGGTTATTCAAGTTTGGCGGCCCATTCAAGACATGCTGCTGACTAATCCCCTGGCGTTTTGTGATTCTCGCAGCCTGCCGTTCAGTGACTTTATCATCGCCGAGCGCCGCTATCCGGATCGCGTCGGTCAAACCTATCAAGTAAATTACAATGAAAATCACCAGTGGTTCTATTTCCCGGAAATGCAGCGAAACGAAGCCGTTGTCTTTAAAGTCTATGATTCCGCCAAAGACGGTCGCGCCCGTTTTTCCGCCCATACGTCCTTTGATGATCCGATGACGCCGGAAGGCGCGCCGCCCCGTGAAAGCATTGAGATCAGAACCCTGGCCTTTTTTGATCCTGAGTAGCGTTAAAAGATCACCACCGATGCGCCGAGGATGACAATCGCGATCAGGGTAAATTTTTTATACATTTCCTGAGGCGCCAGGGCGAATATTCGAACGCCGATCATACCGCTCAATATTTGTAGCGGTGCGAGGATTGTGCCCAATAAAAAGATATCCCAGCTTACGGCACCGGTTGCGGTCAGCGTGATCGCAATAAGTAAAATCTGCAGACCAGCCGCGAGCACAATATTGGCCCGCTGCACCCGAGTTTCATCCGGGTGGGCAAGGATATAAATGACAAAAATCGGCCCGCCAACCCCGGCAAATCCATTAACCAGGCCAGAAGCGCCGCCAAACAGAGTGGCAGCGGTAACGCCGCGTTTGCCACGATATTGCCAACCGCTCATAATCAGTAGTGAAGCCGCAATAATAATGCCGCCAATTATTTTGCGCACCAAATTGGGATCTAATACCAGCAGTAATAATCCG
>JABIIH010000171.1 GCA_018649245.1 Rhodospirillaceae bacterium
GTCGGAAGCTTTCGCGGTATTTAATCTTAAGGTTCAGTGTTTTTTGCATTTCCGGTGAACGCGGATCACCCAAAATGGAGCGACCGCCTAGGGCCCGGGGGCCAAATTCCATGCGACCTTGAAACCAACCGACAGATTTGCCATCTGCCAGAGCTTTGGCTGTTTTATCGATTATTGTAGCGTCGTCGTAAGTTTCGAATTTGGCACCGGCTGTGGTGAGGCGTTCCTGTATTTTTTGGTCTGAGAATTCCGGTCCGAGGTAAGAACCCTTCATACGATCCGTCAGACTGTCTGAGTTGCGTGGCTGGTCCTGGAAATGATGATAGGCGCAAAGCGCCGCTCCCAAGGCACCGCCGGCGTCACCGGCAGCGGGTTGAATCCAAATGTTCTCAAATGCGCCGTCGCGCAAAACCTTACCATTGGCGACACAATTCAGAGCGACGCCACCGGCCAGACAGAGATTCTTAGCCCCCGATTCTTTAGCGAGCGCGCGGGTGAGACGCAGTACGACTTCTTCGGTAACGGCCTGAATGGAGGCGGCGATATTCATCTCTTTTTCGGTTAGCCAACCTTCTGATTTAGTCGGTGGCCCACCAAACAGATCATCGAATTTAGAATTGGTCATACGGAGACCGGTGCAGTAATCAAAATAAGATTGATCCAACCGGAAAGAACCGTCTGGTTTTATATCGATCAAATTATCCATAATTGTTTGGGCATATATTGGCTCGCCATAAGGTGCCAGGCCCATCACTTTGTATTCACCGGAATTGACCTTGAAGCCGGTGTAATAGGTAAAGGCTGAATACAACAAACCTAAGGAATGCGGAAAATGGAGTTCCTTGGTGACGTTAAGCTTATTTCCTGAACCCTCGGCGACTGATGTCGTTGCCCATTCACCGACTCCATCCATGGTCAGCACCAGTGCATCATCAAAAGGCGAAGGGTAGAAAGCGCTGGCGGCATGGCTTTGATGATGTTCGGAGAATAGGAGTTTGTTCTGCCAATCAAAATCGGCATCGAATTTCTTAAACTCTTTGCGTAACAGATCTTTTTGAAACAGTTTTTCGCGGAGCCAGATCGGCATTGCTATACGGAAGGACTGGAACCCTTTGGGGGCGAAGGAAATATAGGTTTCGAGCAGGCGCTCAAACTTTAAAAATGGTTTGTCATAAAAAGCGACAAAATCAACGGCATTCATATCGGTGCCGGCAGCCTCTAAACAGTATCCAATTGCATTTTCTGGAAAGCGTTCATCATGTTTGGTGCGAGTGAAGCGTTCTTCCTGCGCTGCAGCAATAATCCGGCCATCTTCAATCAGTGCTGCTGCACTATCGTGATAAAATGCAGATATGCCGAGGATGCGCACAGCAATTCTCGCTAAAAAATCGTATAAATGAAGGGTGCCACGGCGGAACCCTGACTTAACACAATGAGACCGCCAAAGATCGTCATCATAACGATGATTGGTAAGAGCCAAAATTTTTTACGAACTAGTAAAAAAGCCCAAAGTTCGAGGATAAAACCCATATTTTTATATCCACTATCTCGTTAATTTAAAATTGCCTTGTCATGGTTTCAGGTTCAGGCCCGGGCGGCTCACGGTGAATCCAATAACTGTCAGCTTTGGGATCAAACTCAAGGGGAAGGGGGCGTTTGCCTAATAGTCTCATAATGAGGGCAATAGGTGTTACCGTCGTATAAAAAATCAGTCCCATGATAATTGGGCTAACGATCTTGTGGAGCAGTAAGCCAAATAAAAACCACACACGATTAAAAGGCTTCAATAGTTGCGGTGTGGCAAAAGAAATTATGACCAGCGCAAGAGCTATTCCGAGAGACCACAGCCTGGGAGATTGATCACTCAACAGAGGCCACAGTCCAACCACGGTAAAAACCACGGCGAAAACCAAACCAAAATATTTGTTGGAGCCGCTTTTTACATTATCTTTGCGGGACAAATTTTCATGTGAATCAAGACGTGTCATCTAGTCACTTTAATTTTTGCTCGAGATTGAGCCTTCACTACCATAATAACTTATCAGGAAACAATCGAATTCCCTGAGTATATAGCCATAAAGTGTTACTAGCATTATGAAAATTAACATAATAGCAATTAAATAACAAATATAAAAAGTAATATAAAAACTATTTACAAATTAAAAATATAGATTATATTATTAGAACATAAATAAAATGTTTTATAGGTTTAATAAGAATTCATGCATATCCAAGAGGCCCACACACTACCGCAGCAAAATCAGTTTGCTGACCGAGTTATAGATCAGTATAGCGACTTAACGGATATTGAGCTGTTAGGGGCATTGATCGACGACGATGGCTTTGGCCAGATAGGTGCGGTTTCATCATTTGGTGCCGATTCAGCACTTTTACTGGCGATGATCGCTGAGATCGATGCCTCAATTCCAGTAATTTTCTTAGATACCGGCAAGCATTTCCCTGAAACCACCGATTATGTTCAAAGCCTAAGTCAACAGTTGGGATTGGAAAATATCCATTATCGCCGACCCGATTTAGTCGAAGTTAAAATTCATGACACCATTGGCGATCTTTGGGAATCATCCGTTGATGCCTGCTGTGATTTACGAAAAGTAAGGCCGCTGGAAAAGGCGCTGCAAGGTTTTGACAGCTGGATCAGCGGCCGTAAACGCTTCCATGGTTCGGATCGGTCGGGACTGCAATCTGTTGAGTGGTCAGACGGGCGTTACAAAATCAATCCACTGGCCCATTGGACGGCTGATCAGATTCGCAGCGAGTTTGAGATGCGTGATCTGCCGCAGCATCCATTGGTCGCTCAAGGCTTCCCGTCAATTGGCTGTGCACCTTGTACCCGCGCCGTCGCACCTGGCGAAGATGTTCGCTCGGGACGCTGGGCTGATCTCGATAAAACAGAGTGTGGTATTCACTCTCAGCCATGGATGGGCGCAAATATTTAAGTTTGACTTCAATTACAGTAAATTTTCGTATAAATATCAAAGCACTTTATGTCTTTCTTAACGAGAGGCCGCCTAGTTTGCGGTCCATGTAAGAAATAAGTTGCGTGAAATGAGACGCTTTTTAGGAAGTACAATAAATTATGTCGTTAACTAATCTGGCAAAGCTTGAAGCGGAAAGTATTCATATTTTCCGCGAAGTTGTCGCTGAATGTGAAAATCCGGTGCTGCTGTATTCGATCGGTAAAGATAGCGCTGTCTTGCTGCACCTGGCGATGAAAGCGTTTCATCCCTCGAAGCTGCCGTTTCCGGTTTTACATGTCGATACGACCTGGAAGTTCAAAGAGATGATCGAGTTCCGTGACAGAATGGCGGCGGAGCTGAATTTGAAATTAATTGTGCACACCAACAAAGAAGGGGTTGAGCAGGACATCGGCCCGTTCAGTCATGGCTCTGCCAAATACACCGACATCATGAAGACCCAAGCGCTCAAACAGGCGCTCGACAAATACAAATTCGATGCTGCTTTTGGTGGCGCCCGCCGGGATGAAGAAAAGAGCCGCTCGAAGGAACGGGTGTTTTCCTTTCGCAATGGAAGCCATCGCTGGGATCCAAAAAATCAACGCCCGGAAATGTGGTCGATTTACAATGGCCGCATAAATAAAGGCGAAAGCATCCGTGTTTTTCCACTTTCTAATTGGACCGAAGCGGATATTTGGCAATATATCTATCAGGAAGGTATTCCCATCGTGCCGCTTTATTTTGCTCAAGAGCGCCCGGTGGTTGAGCGCGATGGCATGTTGATTATGGTTGATGATGACCGTATGCCCCTGGAGTCCGGTGAGAAACCAGAATTAAAACGCGTGCGCTTTCGCACCCTCGGCTGCTATCCGCTCACCGGGGCGATTGAATCCGAGGCGGACTCATTGCCCGATATTATTCAGGAAACCATTTTGGCCAAGACCTCGGAACGCCAAGGCCGCGTGATCGACCAAGATAGTACGGCATCGATGGAGAAGAAAAAACTTGAGGGCTATTTCTGATGGATGATGTGGTCGCTCCTATGGAACTCGAGCAATTTATCGAGACGCAAGAGAATAAAAGCCTGCTGCGCTTCATTACCTGCGGCAGTGTTGACGATGGTAAATCGACGCTGATCGGGCGCCTGCTTTATGATTCTCAGCAAATCTATGATGATCAATTAGCGAGCCTGGAAATTGACAGTAAAAAAGTCGGCACCCAGGGCAGCGAGATCGATTTCGCTCTGCTGGTGGATGGTCTTTCAGCCGAGCGCGAACAAGGCATTACCATCGATGTTGCCTATCGCTATTTCTCCACTGAGGGCCGGAAATACATCGTTGCCGATACCCCCGGCCATGAGCAATATACCCGCAATATGGCAACCGGCGCTTCGACCGCTGATCTTGCCGTCATCCTAATCGATGCTCGCAAAGGGGTGCTGACGCAGACCCGGCGTCACAGTTATATTGTTTCGCTCTTGGGCGTGAAAAATATAATCCTCGCCATCAACAAAATGGATTTGGTCGCATACTCAGAAGAGGTGTTTAAAAGCATTGAGGCAGATTACCGTTCTTTTGCCGATAGAATCGGCCTCAGCGATTTTTGCGCCATTCCCATTTCCGCTCTGGCGGGCGATAATATCTTTGACGCCGGCGATAACACCGCCTGGTACCAGGGCCCAACCTTGATGCAGCAATTGGAGACGGTTGAAGTTACCGCGGATGAAGCGGCGGCGGCTTTCAGGTTCCCAGTTCAATGGGTCAACCGGCCCAATCTCGATTTCAGAGGATTTTCGGGCACCGTCACCAGCGGCCAGATCAAGCCGGGCGATGCAATTGCTGTTTTGCCATCCGGTGTTACCAGTAAGGTTAAAAATATCAGCACCTATGATGGCGATCTTGATCAGGCAAGCGCTGGTCAAGCCGTGACGCTGGTGCTTCATGACGAAATAGATATTTCCCGCGGTGATGTTCTGGCTGCAGCCAATGATCGGCCAGAGGTGACCGATCAGTTTATGGCTCATTTGCTTTGGATGGCCGATGAGCCAATGCTGCCGAGCCGTCCCTATATGTTAAAGACTGCCAATAAATCCGTGTCGGCGACGGTCACCGCCCTGAAACACAAAATAGATGTCAACACGCTGGCTCACGATGCCGGCAGTTCCTTGGAGCTAAATGAGCTTGGTGTGTGTAACCTCTTTCTCGGCGAGCCGATTGCTTTTGATGCTTTCGCCGACAATAAGCAGATGGGGTCATTTATTCTCATCGATGGCTTGACCAATAATACCATCGCCATGGGCATGATTGATTTTGGCTTGCGCCGTGCCGATAACATTCATTGGCAGCCGATCAATATCAATAAAAGTGCCCGCGCCCGGATTAAGGACCAATCGCCCGCCGTGCTGTGGTTTACCGGACTGTCCGGGTCCGGAAAATCGACCATTGCCGATATCGTTGAACAGCGCCTTTATGCCCGCCGCAATCATACGATCATTCTTGATGGCGACAATGTGCGCCATGGTCTCAACAAGGATTTGGGCTTCACCGATACCGACCGGGTGGAAAACATTCGCCGTATCGCCGAGACCTCGAAGCTGATGGTTGATGCCGGTTTGATGGTTCTGGTCTCTTTTATCTCCCCGTTCAGGGCAGAGCGCCGGTTGGCGCGAGAACTGATGGAGGAGGGTGAGTTTGTTGAAATTTTCATCAATGCCTCTCTGGAAGTTTGCGCCGACCGCGATCCGAAGGGCCTCTACGAAAAAGCCAAGAAAGGCGAGATCAAGAACTTCACCGGTATCGATTCACCATACGAGAATCCCGAACAGGCCGAGATCATTATTGATAGCGCCAATTTAACGCCGGACAAAGCCGCTGATCAGATCATGCTGTATTTGGAAGAAAACGGCTATTTGTCTGAATTGGATTACCAGATATAACGCACCGCTACTCCGCCTCTTTCAACAATTCCCGGGCGATGATCAGTTGTTGGATCTGGGTCGTGCCTTCGTAGATTCTGAACAAACGCACATCACGGTAGAGGCGTTCGATTGGATATTCCGAGAGATAGCCCGCGCCGCCGAAGATTTGCACCGCCCGGTCCGCCACTTTGCCGACCATTTCAGTGGCAAACATTTTGCAGCAGGCTGCTTCGAGGGTAATGTTTTCCCCGGCCTCCTTTTTCTTGGCCGCGTCGAAAACCATGGTGCGGGCGGCGTAGGACTCAGCCTTTGAATCGGCGAGCATGGCCTGGATCAGCTGAAACTCCGCAATGGCCTTGCCGAACTGTTTGCGCTCAGAAGCGTAATTGACGCATTCCTTGATCAGCCGCTCGGCAATGCCGACACTGACGGCCGAAATATGAAGCCGGCCGCGGTCGAGCACCTTCATCGCGGTTTTAAAGCCAACACCGGCGACGCCGCCGATAATATTTGCCGCCGGCACGCGGCAATCTTCAAGAATAACGTCAGCGGTCTTGGCCCCTTGCTGGCCCATCTTTTTGTCCGGTGAGCCAACGCTAAGACCCGGGCTGTTACGCTCAACGATAAAAGCCGAAATTCCCTTGGCGCCGGGGGTGTCCGGATCGGTGCGCGCCATTAAAGTGAAAATATCTGCCGAAGGTGAATTGGTGATGAACCGCTTGGTGCCGTTCAACACGTAATGATCGCCGTCCAATCTGGCACTGGTTTTTAGAGAGCCGGCATCGGAGCCCGCTTCGGGCTCGGTTAGCGCGAAGGATGAAATCATTTCACCGCTCGCAAGTTTTGGCAGGTAATGCGCTTTTTGCTGAGGCGTGCCATCCATAACAATACCTTGGCTACCGATGCCGATATTGGTGCCAAAGATCGAACGGAAGGCCGGTGTAGTGCCGCCCAGACGGATAGCTACTTCGATTTCCTCAGTCATGGTCAGGCCGAGGCCGCCATATTCTTCCGGGATGGTCAGGCCGAACAGGCCGAGCTCTTTCATCTCAGCGATGACATCCGCCGGCACCTGATCCTCTGACGCAACTTGAGCTTCGAGCGGCACCAGGCGCTCAGCGACAAAACGTTCAACCGTCTCTAACAGAATATTGAAGGTTTCTGTATCGAGCGCCATGGCAGACTATTTATTCAACGACGGTATCGTCATGGTCCGGCCAACTTGATCCGGGACCGGCATGTCTTTATGGGCTTCCCACATTAAGGCGAGCTTTTCCATCGGGCCTTCGGTGAAGGGCACAACTTTGCGGATCGAAAGATCGACATGAACCGCCAGCTGTTCCTGGGTTGCCATCTGATAGTCTTCGGTGGCGTGATACATGGTGTGGAAATAATGCAGCCGCTTCTCATCATAGCCCAAGAGCTGGCTGGTCACTTTGACGCTGTCGCCGAGACTGCCTTCACGCTGATAGCCGATATGGCACTCAACGGCGAAGGTCGAGAGACCCGTTGCCTCTTTATAGGGCTCACCCAGACCGCAGAGCGGATAAAAGACATCGACAGCGTTGTCAAAAATGAGAGTGTAATAGGCGACGTTTAGATGTCCATTGTAATCGACCCAGGCTTCTTGGACCGGCTCCTGATGGCGTGAAATAGGGGCTTCTAGAGCCATAGTGTAATCTCCAGTTTAAATATTTTAGTTAGCTTGTTCGCGCAGTCTGAAACGCTGAATTTTACCAGTTGCGGTTTTGGGTAGTTCTTCGACGAAGTTGATCCAGCGTGGATATTTATAGCGCGCAATACTGTCTTTGCAATGAGCCCGCAATTCTTCTTCGGTTTCGGTTCCGGCGTCATCGTGATTGTTCAAAATGACATGGGCTTCGGGTTTAATCAGGCCATCCGGATCAGCGCGACCGACCACGGCTACTTCCAAAACTTTGTCGTGCTCGATGAGACAGCCTTCAATCTCGGTCGGTGAACACCAGAGTCCGCCAACTTTGAGCATATCATCACCACGCCCGCCATTGACGTAATAGCCCTCTTCGTCCTGATAATACATGTCACCGGTATTAAGCCAGCCTTCAGGCAGCATGGTGGCGGCGGTTTTTTCAGGATACTTCCAGTATTCCACCGCGGTCGAGCCACCCCGAACATGCAAGGTGCCAATCTCGCCTTGCTCTACTTCACTGCCTTCTTCATCGACTATACGCACTTCATAGCGGCCAACCGGATTGCCGGAGGTGCCGGGCTTATAATCTGCCGGCGTGTTGCCGACAAAAATGTGCAGCGCTTCGGTTGAACCTAAGCCATCGACGATCAAGGTGCCGGTTTTTTCCTGCCAGCGTAGCAGCACATCGCCGGGTAAGGCTTCGCCGGCGGAGACGCATTGGCGGATGGAACTGGTATCAGGCATGGCCTTATCCATGGCATGGAGTTGTTGGGCATAAAGCGTCGGCACGCCAAAAAACAACGTTGGCTTGAATTTCTCAATCATCTCGAAGGTCATCGCCGGGGTTACTTTTTGATCGCTTAATGCAATTGTCGCCCCGGCCCAAAGCGGGAAGGTCAAGGCATTGCCGAAACCATAGGAATGAAACATTTTGCTGACTGAAAAGCAGATATCATCCTCACGCATGCCGATGACATCGACGCCGCTGCATTGGCTGGTATAGACCATTGAGCGATGCGGATGGACAACACCTTTCGGATTTCCGGTCGAGCCGGATGAATAGAGCCAGAAACAAATTGTATCCTCAGTCGTGGATGCCGGTGCAAGATCGGGCGAGGCGTCGGCCATCTGGCCGCTCAAATCGTCAGTCGTTAGGATGTAATTTGGTTTCTCTTCAATAAGGCCCAAAGCATCGTTGATCGTATCGGAAAAATCTGGACTGTAGAGCAGCGCTCTGCATTCGGAATTCTCGATCAGATATTTATAATCGGCGACCCGCATCATGGTATTGACCGGCACTGGCACGATGCCGGCTTTGATCGCACCAAAAAACGTATAAATAAATTCCGGGCAATCTTTGACCACCATCAAGACGCGCTCGGCTGGTTTTACGCCAAGGGATAAAAGTGCATTGCCGGCTCGGTTAACCCGCTCAGAGAGCTCGCCATAAGTGACTTTTTCATCTGCTGTTATGATCGCAACTTTATCGATCCGGCCTTCGTCGAGATGGCGGTCGATAAAGGGGACAGCTACATTGAAAACCGGCGAGAAACGGATCGCTGCCGGGCTTTCGGACTCATCAAATGTGACGGTATTATCCTGCATGACTAATTCCTATTTCTCGAAAAATCATCGATTTTCAACAACGTCCTGGATGGCGCGAACCATGCCGGTATAGCCGGTGCAGCGGCAGATATGTCCGCTCAGCATTTCCCGAATTTCATCCTCATTTGGTTTGGGATTAATTTCAAGGAAAGCCTCAACCGACATCAAAATACCCGGTGTACAGTAACCGCATTGCAAACCGTGGTGTTTGCGAAAGGCAATTTGGAGGTCACTTAACTCACCATTTTCATCCGCCAGACTTTCGACCGTATCGACAGTCCGTCCTTCAACTTGAACGGCGAAAGTGAGGCAGGAGCGCACCGCCTTGCCGTCGATTTGCACGGTGCAGGAGCCGCAGACGCCGTGCTCGCAAGAGACATGGACGCCCATCAGCGCCATTTCCTGACGCAGAAAATCGCTCAGTAAGGTGCGTGGCTCGCTATATCCGCTGACTGCTTTGCCGTTTAGGGTAAAGCTGATTTTATGTTTGGTTTCCTGGTTTAGCTGCGGCATTTTCTGGCCTCCTCAATTACGCGACGGCCAACGCGGCGCACTAATTGGCGGCGGTATTTAGCGGAAGCATGAATGTCTTCGTTATCACCCAATTCCCAAGCAAAGCTATTGAGCGCCTCGTCTAGATCATTGTCGGCAAGAATATCCCAATTCCGAATTTCCGGCTTTCCGGCAACACCACCGACGCCAATTCGGATGCTTTCACCCTCGGCGATTGCGGCGATGGCGACGATGGCAAAATCACCTTGCCGGCGGGCGATCTCTTCAAACGCATAGCCGGCCACGCCCTCATCACCGCTCACGTCCACGAACCGCGGCGCCACAGCCGGGCGCAGGAAGTCCATGACGTCCTTCCAGTCGCTATCGCGCGGTACGTTGAGCAGGTGAACGCGGTGCAACCCGTGACTCCTGCCCTTCGCGTCCATCCTAGGCGAGCCTGGTCGGGAGA